>DDAT01000019.1:0-31178 GCA_002332985.1 Acinetobacter lwoffii
AAGTATTAACTTTATATGCGCGTCTGGCGCTGGCTGAACAGCAGAAAATCTTTAATCCTTCTGGTGGTGGGCGACGCATTATTATTGCCACCAACGTGGCAGAAACGGCTTTAACCGTTCCGAATATCCGTTATGTAATTGATAGCGGTTTTGCCCGTATTTCGCGTTATAACTATCGTTCACGGGTGCAGCGCCTGCCGATTGAAGCTGTTTCTCAGGCAGCAGCCAATCAGCGTAAAGGCCGCTGTGGCCGTATTGCACCGGGTGTCTGTATTCGTCTGTATTCTGAAGACGATTTCCTCAGCCGTCCTGAGTTTACTGAACCGGAAATCAAGCGAACCAACCTGGCATCTGTAATTTTGCAAATGCAAAGTCTGGGGTTGGGTTCACTGGAAGACTTCGATTTCATTGAGCCACCTGATCATCGTCTGGTGAATGATGGTCGTAAGCTGTTGATTGAGCTGGGGGCTTTATCCGAGAAAAAACTCGAACTCACCAAAATCGGTTATCAAATGGCGAAAATGCCGATCGATCCACGTCTGGCACGTATGATTCTCGGTGGGGCACATTTTGGTGTGCTGAATGAGGTTCTGGTGATTGTGGCAGCACTTGCAGTTCAGGACCCGCGTGAGCGTCCGGCGGACAAGCAGATGCAGGCAGATCAGAAACATGCCTTGTTCCGTGAAGCCGATTCTGATTTCCTGTTCTATATCAAGCTTTGGGAAACACTACACAATAATCGCGACAGCATGAGTGAAAATAAGCGCCGTACTTTTGCGCGTAATCATTTCCTGAGCTGGTTGCGTTTACGCGAATGGAAAAAAACTCATGAGCAGCTGGTGGATTTGGCTAAGGGCTTAAAACTGTCATTTAATGAAAAGAAAGCCAGTTATGAAAATCTGCATCGTGCCTTGTTAACTGGTCTATTGTCCTTTATCGCCAATAAGACCGATGAGCGTAATGTCTTTATGGCAGTACGTCAGCAAAAAGCACGGATTTTCCCGGCTTCTACCTTGCACAAGACCAATACGCCATGGGTGATGGCTTTTGAGATGGTGGAAACCTCTCAGGTATATTTACGCACCCTAGCCAAGATTGAGCCGGAATGGATTCTGCTGGCCGCACGTGACTTGCTCAAGCATCATTATTTTGAACCGCACTGGTCGAAAAAAGCCGGTGTGGTGAATGCCTATGATCAGATTTCATTATTTGGTCTGATTATTGAGCCGAAACGCCCAATCAATTATGAAAAAGTAGATCAGGCGGCCGCGCACGAAATTTTCTTGCGGGATGCTTTAACCACTGGGCATTTAGGCATTACTCCACCATTTTTAAAGCATAACTTGCTTAAACTGGAAGAAGTCGAGCGAGTAGAAGACAAATTACGCCGTCGTGATCTGGTGGTTGATGAAGAAACCATTTACCAGTTCTATGCCTCGAAAGTGCCGCCTGAAGTGGCTAGCCGGCGTAGTTTTGAAGACTGGCGTGCCACAGTAGAGCCTCAGAATCCGCGTTATTTATTTGTCGATGATGATGCGCTATGGCTGAATGACCGGCCGACGACACAACAATTTCCGGACTATTTGCACAATGGTAGCCTGCGTCTGGCTGCAACCTATCGTTTTGACCCGAGTCATGATGAAGATGGCGCGACAGTTAAAATTCCCCTGCAAGCCTTGGCCCAGGTCGATGAAGGTATCTGGTCATGGGGGATTCCGGGTTGGCGTCTGGATCTGATTGAAGCATTGCTAAAAGCTTTGCCGAAGGATAAGCGCCGTAATCTGGTGCCGATTCCGGATACTGCACAAAAACTCATAGCAAAAGTAGATGCGCAGGATTTACAGAAACATATTTTTAGTTTCTTGGCATTCCAGTTGCGAGGCGATCAAATCACGGAGAAAGATTTCAGCTTTGACCGGGTCGATCAGTATCTGTTGCCTTTTATTAAAGTGACTGATGAAAAAGGCCGTGTCATTGAACAAGGGCGTGATCTTGCTGAGCTGAAAGCACGTTGCCGCACTGAAACGCATAGTCCGGTCAAACAGCTTAAAGGTGAATTTAAAACCTTCCCGGAAAGCTTTGTATTTGAAGCCTCACAAAAAGTCACCGGTGTCGTGGTCAAGCAGTACCAGGCGCTGGTTCCGACTAAAGCTTTTTCTGCCCTGGAGCAGAAAGATGAATCGGGTGTGGTGATTCAGACTTTTAATGATCAGGCTGAAGCGATCAAAAAACATCGTGAAGGAGTGATCCGACTGGTGCATATGCAACTCGGAGACTTGACTCGCCAGTTGAAAAAACAGATTTCCAAACCTCTGGCGCTGGCTTATTCACCACTCGGTGATAAGGCACAACTGGAACAAATGTTAGTTTATGCCACACTGCATATGTCTATTAATGAATTACCTGTCAATGCGCAAGAGTTCCAAAAACTGGTTGAAGATGTAAAAAAATCTTTCTTGACTTATGGCCAAGTTGCCCTGAAAGAGATCACGGATATTTATATCCAGTGGCAGGAAATCCGCCGGAAATTATTGGTTTTAGATCATTCTGTGTTTGAAAAAAATATCAATGATATTGAAGATCAACTTGATTTAATGAGCCTTTCTGACTTTGTGTATCGTAAATCTTCCGATGTATGGATCGAATTTCCACGTTATTTAAAAGCCTTGATCTTGCGTTTAGAGCGCTTGCCCAATAATCTACAAAGGGACAATTCCGCCATTGACCAAATTGATCAATGGATGGAAAAATTATTCAAGTTTAAAGATGACCCTCGCCTGAAAGAATTGTATTTCATGGTCGAGGAGTTAAGAATCTCATTGTTTTCACAACCGATGAAAACAAAAGCACCCGTGTCTCCAACTCGCTTGCAAAAAGTATGGGATCGTCTTGGAATCAGTTAAGATATAGGTAATTCAGATAAGGAATTTTACATGGGCATCCGCATTACGGGTACGGGCTTATTTCATCCGGAACATGTCATCACCAATGAAGAATTAGTTGAAAGTTTAAATGCTTATGTGGAACTGTTTAATCACGAAAATGCTGACAAAATCGCTGCAGGCGAAGTGGAAGCACGTCGTGGTTCTAGCGCAGACTTTATTGAAAAAGCATCTGGCGTACAACGCCGTTATGTCGTAGAAAAATCAGGTATTCTTGATCCAAAACGCTTACGTCCAAATTTACGTGAACGTGCAGATGATGAAATTTCACTGCAGGCAGAATGGGGTGTAATCGCAGCCAAGCAGGCGATGGAAAATGCCGGTGTGACTGCCGAAGACATTGATATCGTGATCTTGTCATGTTCGAATTTGCAACGTGCTTATCCTGCTGTGGCGATCGAGATTCAGACCGCTCTAGGCATCAAAGGTTATGCCTATGACATGAACGTGGCGTGTTCTGCAGCAACATTTGGTCTGAAACAGGCTTATGATGCGATCAAAGCAGGCGCGCGCCGTGTGTTATTGGTGAATGTGGAAATTACCTCTGCACATACCGATTTCCGTTCACGTGACTGTCACTTTATTTTTGGTGATGTGGCAACCGCTTCAATTATTGAAAATACCGACAGCAAAACCGGTTTTGAAATTCTGGATTCTGAGTTGTTTACCCAGTTCTCGAATAACATCCGCAATAACTTCGGTTTCTTGAATACCTCTGAAAATGCTGACATTGACGACAAGCGTTTCCGTCAGGATGGTCGTAAGGTATTTAAAGAAGTCTGTCCACTGGTTGCGAAAATGATTACTGCGCAACTGGAGAAGAACCAGATTGAGCCGACAGGTGTTAAACGCTTCTGGTTACACCAGGCCAATGCCAGCATGAATGAACTGATCCTGAAACTGGTGGTTGGTAAAGAAAATGCCAAACCTGGTCTGGTACCGATCATTCTGAACGAGTTTGCCAACACGTCTTCTGCCGGGGTGATCATTGCCTTGCATCGTACTGCACATGAAGTTGAAGATGGTGAATACGGCGTGTTGTGTTCATTTGGTGCGGGTTATTCAGTAGGTTCGATTCTGGTCCAAAAACGCGTGGCATAATCCGGAGTAGATAGGGAGCAGACAGCTTGCAGGTCAAACATGATGGGCAATGGATTAGACGCTTAAGTGCCTTATCCAAATTATATTTTACCCCTACCTTTTTAGGGGCTGAATATATTGATGCCAGTCGGCCTGCAATGTATGTCGGTAATCATTCCATGTACGGCATCTTTGATTCGCCGATGCTGATTGATTACCTCTATAACGAACATAAAGTGGCTGTGGTCAGCATTGCGGATCATAGCCATTTTTATGTGCCCTTATGGCGTGAAGCCGTGAAGAAGTTTGGGGCAGTCGATGGTATCCAGCATTATGTACGTGCTGTGATGCAGCAGGGTTATTCTATTCTGGTCTTTCCGGGAGGTGGACGCGAAGTACTTAAACGTCAGGGTGAACAGTATCAACTGATCTGGAAACAACGCTACGGGTTTTTAAAGCTGGCTCAGGAATTTAACTATGATATTGTCCCTTTTGCCGCGCTCGGTGGGGATGAAGTCTACGAGATTGGCTTTGATGCCAATAAGATCATCCAGTATAAATATTTTCAAAAACTCCTCAAAGTACCGCAACTCAATAAATTATTACGTCAGGGTGATGTGATTCCATCTTTGCCTAAACGATTATTCCCAAAACGCCTGCCATTTTATTTTCAGTTTATGCCGCGACAATCGATTGCTGAGGTTCAGACTCAGGAAGAGCTGATTGCATTTCGACACAGCTTGCAGCAACATATTTATACCGGCTTGGCCGAGCTTAAGGTGCTACGTCAGCAAGACTAAAAAAGAAAAATTCTTCCTGTAAAATCTAGGCTATGATCTATTGAGATGTTTTATTTTTAGGAAAAAGGATGCATGGACTTTTTTATAGTGCAAGTGATGCCATAATGTATTTTTAAGTGTTCACTGATTGGTGATCAGGGACTCAGCATGATCCAATATAAAAATAAGATGATTCTAAGATGACCGAGGTGTGCGTATGGAACAGGATAGCTTGGTAGCACCTTTAAGGTTGTTGGCACAACAATGTTTACGGATTTCTCCGGAGCTCAACCAGCTTTATCTTGATCAGATGGCAATAATTGGTCATCTGAATGCACAAAATTTAATAAAAATTCAGCAGGATCAGTGCCGGATTGAATTGCTGGATGGTCTGTTTTATATCCAGTTTCATACTCCCTATGCACTAGACTCTGGAGCTGCACCTGCTTTGGTTGACAGTCATTTTTATTTTCAGCAATGTAAGGCAGAAGCCCTGGAGGAATTCTTTTTACAGGATATCTATTTCCTGACTGGCGATTTAAAACCACAGCATTCGCTGTATTTACGCGACAAAGCCAAACAGTTACGTCAGCTTATCCTGGCTCAGGTTTATGCGTGGGTTAATGGCCTGGAACGGGTGTCCGAATTTTTGCAGCAAATGTCGATTGTTCAAGCTGAGATTATCGACCAGCAGCTGATCAAGGCCGGGTTGTATACAGCACCTGTCATGCAAAACTTTATTCAGGATGAACAAGAGATTCCACAGCAGATTCTTGAAAGCTTGCAACAGGCTTTTTCTTTGGAGTGTCTACAGCAGGATGAATTCCTGTCGATCCAGTCATTGATGGACAGTCTAGATGAGTTCTGTTTTAGCGCCGCACAGTTTTTGCCTCCGGCACTGTTCCGGATTATGTCGCTGTCTTTTGAAGAGCGCTTTAATCTGCATGAATTGAATGATCATACTGATGATATCTGTTTGCTATATCGGCATGCTGAGGAGCAAAGTAATTTGCTCGGTTTTGTCCGATTGATGAACCGGGACGTGTGGCATCGGGATGATTTATTATCCAAACGGAATTTCCTGGAAAATCATCCGTATTTATGGCAGAAAAAAGTAGCCCGATTGCCACTATTTGATTGTCATCGTGCCGTGAACTGGATCTTCAAGCAACCGGCCGAGGTACTGGACTGGATCAGTAATAATATCCAGCATAGCAGTGTACGCGTTGCAGTAACTGCCTTAAGTTTTGTAGACAGCCATCATATTCATCCCCAGATTATTTTGGCGACTTTGCAATATTTTCAATATGTCTCGGCGCGACTGTTTATTCATAGCATGCATGAATATGCAATCCAGCATGACTGGTTTCAGCATCAGTATAATCAGGCGGTGGTATTAAAAGGCACACGCCAATCGATTGAGGATCAGCGGATTGCGATTAGCCCTTCAATTCTGTATCTGGACGAATGGATGGAGCTGCTGCGCAATGTGGTTAAAATGGATGATCAGCTGACTAAAAAGGTTTATCTGAACTTGAGCCGGATGATGCAGGCTTATATGCAGCATTTATATAAAATTACGGCGCATTTACCCGATGAGGTTCTGGTGTATATTCAGCCTCAAAGCCAGCAGAATCGTGATTTCTATAATGTTCTGCACCGCTATCGCATTCCTTTTACTGAGTTCAGGCAGCTGTTTTATTTGCAAAGCGGGCATGTACGTGAGTCGCTATTTGACAGTTATGTGCGTGACTATCTGGTAGAGTATTTTTCCAGCCATACAGAAATACCGAAAAATCTGAGCTGGACCAGTTTGTTTAATCAGGCGGTCGTCTGGCATGATCAGGTTCAAAAGCAGGAAATGATCGCCAAGCTGAAAAAACAGTTCGCACTGGTGAACTGGACACCAATCACTCAGGTTTCATTTTTACTGTATTTCAACTGGCGTTTTGAAGAACTTAAAACTTTGGATCGGATTTTAGAGGAATCTAAAATTTTCAGGAACTGTCTGGCGGCAAGCTATGCTCAGCAAATTTTGGAAGGGCAGTATGTGGCCTTTCGTATGTCTCATCCTGCTGTGCGCCTACCCTTGATCTTGGGGTGTCAATTAGTGAATGGACAGGTGATTTTTGATCAGCTGGAATATCCGAATAACCAGAAAGCAGAAGCTGAATACAGTAATATCGCCATGCATTTTATTAACTGGCTCAACTTGCAGGCCTGACAGTTCAATACAGCTTGTTTTCCTCCATGACGCTTAACTTTTCCGCTAAAAATCGTTAGGCTATAGCCGTTCTTTTACGGTATTGCTCTTATGAAACAGGAAACTGCCCTTAAGTTACTCAAAGCAGGAGAAAATGTCTTTTTAACCGGTTCTGCCGGTGCAGGAAAAACCTATACGCTGAATCAATATATTAATTATTTAAAGGCACGTAAGGTCGCCGTCGCGATTACCGCATCGACCGGTATTGCAGCCACACACATGAACGGTATGACCATTCATACCTGGGCAGGCATTGGCATTAAAGACTTTTTGTCTGAAGAAGACTTAAAGCGGATGAAAGAGCGCAAATACTTAAAAGAACATCTGGAAAATGCGCAAGTCCTGATTATTGACGAAATTTCAATGCTGCATGCCAAGCAGCTGAATCTGGTCAATCAGGTATTGAAATATTTCAAGGAAAGTGATGAAGCTTTCGGTGGTATTCAGGTGATTGTAGCAGGGGACTTTTTCCAGTTACCGCCAGTCGGTAAAAATGATGAGCGCAACCGCGACAAATTCTGCTTTATGTCGGATGCCTGGGTCGAAGCCAAGTTTCGCGTTTGCTACCTAACTGAGCAGCATCGTCAGGGCAATGATTATTTGAATGACATTCTGAATGCGATCCGTGCGCAGGCGATTAGCCATGAACACCGCACTGCTTTACAGGCCACGCGACATCAAGAAATTGGTGATACCTATACGCGCCTGTATACGCATAATATGGATGTGGACAGTATTAACTTTAAACATCTGAATGAAATTGACAATGATCCACGCCAGTTTGATGCGCAGTGCGATGGCAATGAAAAGCTGATCGAGACTTTAAAATCGTCAGTGCGAGCGCCTGAAGCCTTAACCTTGAAAAAACATGCCAAAGTCATGTTTGTAAAAAACAACTTTGATATGGGTTATATCAATGGCAGTCTGGGCGAAGTCATCAGTTTTGAAGAGGATGATGAATATGGTGTGCTGCCTAAAGTCAAATTGACCGATGGTACTACATTGGTGGTTGAGCCTGAAACCTGGTCGGTAGACAATGAGGCCGGTAAAACCATTGCCAGTTTCCAGCAGATTCCATTGCGTCTGGCTTGGGCGATTACCATTCATAAATCACAAGGCATGACTTTGGAAGCCGCTGAAATTGATCTGAGTCATACCTTTGAAAAAGGCCAGGGCTATGTCGCCTTGTCCCGTTTAAAAAGCTTAAATGGCTTACGTTTAAAAGGCTTTAATGAACAGGCTTTGGAGCTCGATAGTCTGGCGATTAAAGCCGATCGCCGTTTTCAGGAACTTTCTGATGAAGCCGAAGCGAATTTCGAAAATGTCGATTTGACTGCGCAGCACAAAGCCTTTATCCGACATTGTGGCGGGACTTTGAATGAAGTTGAAATCCAGCGCAATGAGAAGAAAATTGCCAAGAATGCTGGAAAACAAAGCTATGCCACTGCAACGTTAGATGAAACGCGTGAACTGTTTGAAGAAGGCTATGAAATTGCCGATATCGCGACTGAACGTGGTTTGACTCCGGCAACCATCATCAATCATTTGGGACGTTTGCATAAAGAGCAGGGACTGGATATTTCAGTTGCCCATCCGGGTGAGGAAGTGGTGGAGCAGGTTCGCAAGATTTATAAACGCCTGACCAAGCGTCAAAACTCGGAGCATTTTAATGATGACGGTTCTATTAAGTTGCGTCCGATTGTGGAATTGACCACGCCTAAAATGGCTTATGACCAGGTGCGTCTGGCACTACTATTTGTAGAATAATCATTAAAAGTGATGTTTAAGAGTTCTTAAGATGCACAGTTTATTCGTATACGGCACGCTTCGTCCGCAGCAACCCAATGCTCATATGATGGAACGGATTGGGGGAAGCTGGAAAGCCGGTTATATTCTTGGGCATTTGCAGCAGCGTGGTTGGGGTGCTGAGTTGGGCAGTCCGGGTATTCAGCTCAGTGATTCGGGAGAGACTGTTCCGGGTTATGTATTCATATCCGAGAATCTTCCCCAATATTGGGATGAGCTGGATGCATTTGAAGGCGATGAATATCAACGTATCCCGGTTAAAGTATATTTGGAAAATGGTCAGACGATAGAAAGTTTGGTCTATGCTTTGAAAGATTAGACTGGGGTGTGTCATTTATTGAATTTCAAATTTTTATCAGTTCACCGCTTTTAAAGATCATTCACTTTTCTTTGCTTGAATCTTGAAAGATCGAATTAATAAGGTATTCTGTTGATCTGATAGTATCTTGTGAGCAAGCCTGACGTACTGCTTTAGAGCTTAGCGCAAGATAATCAACGGGCGATCTGCATATTTCCGGTTATGTGATTCTTCTTGAGAAATCTTTGCATACTGGTGAAGGGCGCTGATGATTTGAACATTATTGTGTACTAATCAATAAGGATAAAATCCCAGCCGCAATTAAAGGACCGACTGGAACACCGCGTAATACTGCTACACCTGCTACTGTGCCTAATAACAGTCCGGCCACCACATCTGGCTGATTTGACATCAGCTTCACTCCACGTCCGCCCAGCCAAGCAACAAAAACCCCAATCGCGATTGCCAGCAAAGACTTCCAGCTCAGGAAAGATTTGAGAATACTTTCTCCTGAAATTTTGCCACTGGCAATCGGTGTCAGAACACCAATGGTCAGAATAATAATGCCGATATTTAAACCATGCGCCTGTACATAAGGCAATAAACTGCTGAGAGGCGTGATTTTCAAAACGATTAACACCGCTGCAGCAATGGTGACGGCGCTATTGTGACTGAAAATACCGCAAGCCAGTAAAACCAAAAGAACAATCAGATTCAGATCAAGTTGCGACATAAGCGGGAGAGAAAGAATGAAAAATAAAGCTATTGTAGAGCTTTTCAACGCATGATACCTAGAAAACAGCGGAAGAAACCAAATTCATGACTGTTTCAGGATAGAATGCACAGGTCTTCACTCGATACAGGTATAAACAGATGCTATTGGAAAAAATGTTGCAGTCACAAGGTTTCGGCTCCCGCAAGCATTGTCAGCAACTGATTAAAAATGGTGCTGTTTCAATTCAAGATGAAGTGGTTGACAATCCTAAATATAACCTGGATTTAAATCATTTAAATTTCGAGGTTTATGGTAAAAGTCATACCTATCGGGAAAAAGTTTATATCGCCTTAAACAAACCACAAGGCTACGAGTGTTCGCATCAGGCGACGCATCATTTTAGTGTGTTTGACCTGTTTGATGACATTCTGCTGAATCGGGGGATTCAGTGTGTGGGACGTCTGGATCAGGATACCACCGGACTGTTATTGCTGACCGATGATGGACAGTTTCTGCAAGCGCTCACCCATCCGAAAAAGCATGTCGCCAAAGTTTATCAGATGCAAACTGCGGATCCAGTCACGGATGAACAGATTCAGCAACTAGAACAAGGTGTTGAATTAAGAAATGAAAAAGGCATTTTTGCAGCTACTGAAGTGACACGATTGGCTGAAAATCGTCTGCAAATGACCATTCATCAAGGTGTCTATCATCAGGTGAAGCGTATGCTGGCTGCCGTAGGTAATAAAGTTGAACAATTGCACCGCGCTCAAATTGGTGGTTTGGCCTTGTCTGAACTGGCTGAAGGAGAATGGTTGTATTTAAATGCAGAACAGGTGGCGCAGGCCAAATTCCGCTCAGAATAATAAATTTTTTATTCGCTTGAAGTATGATTAAAAAGACTGGTGTTTATTTCAGGAAACAGTGATAGGTCTGAAATTCATCATCCTTGATAAATCCCATAGATTCGTACAATTTATGCGATTGATAATTATTTTTTTGGGTTTCCAAGGTGATTCTTAAGGCCTGTTCATGTTTGGCAAATAAAATCGCGGTATCAATCAGTTGTTTGGCTGCGCCCTGACGCCGAAAAACCGGGGTGATATAGACATCATCCAGAATATAATAGGTCGAGCAGGCCACTGAAGAAAAACCCAGATACAGGATAATAAAGCCGGTAAAAGTATCATCTTTGGTATTAATGAAAATGACGGTTTGCCCATCTTCAAAACGCTGTTTTAAAAATTGGTAAGAGAGTTCAGGATTGGAAGACGTACCATAAAACTGTCGATATTCATCAAATAATACCGCCAGCTGATTCAGGTCTGCTGACTGGGCGCGTCGTACGAGCATTGCATACTCCATGCTAATTTTTTATTGATTATCAGCATCAAGCATAGCGAAGTTTATGAGTGGCAGGCTTTAGAAATTGTTCGGAAATGCAACAATGTTAAATTTTGTCGCTTTCACCCAAAATGGCATTCAGCTCTTCAAATAAATCAAGATGATCATCATCCAATGCAATCTCCTGATCATCCAGCAGATTCAGGGCCGAACTGGAAAGCGCATTTTGCTCGGTTTTCGCTTCATTTTGTTTCAGCTTGCGCAGCCGGATCAGTTGTTCCAGATTGATATTCTGGTTTTCAATCGAGAAGGGGATGGATTTGGTAATCACCACCTGCTTGAAAAAAAGACGCACGGCCTGAGCTGGCGTAATCCCCAATTGCTTAAATACCGCAAAGGCTTGTTTCTTCTCTTGCGAGTCCAAGCGAATTTGATAAACTTCAGTTTTTCTCATAATATTTTTAAAGCTTTAAATTACTTAACTTTTCGCCTTTATTCTAATCAATTACGTTTGAAATTCAATCTTAAAGCAACCGATTTTAGAAAATAATCTGTAATGACAAGAGATTTACAGTGTCAATTCAAGTTGCGAGCTGAAATTCATGCTTTTCTGCGTGATCGGATCAACAAATTGAATATGTTTGGCCAATAAACTTAAAGGTGCAGAAAAATCATTTTCCGCCTTGTGCACTACTTGGGGGTAAAAGGGATCGTGCTGAATCGGAATACCCAGATGATTCAAGTGCACCCGTAATTGGTGCTGTTTGCCAGTATGCGGCTTCAGCTCATATTTGGCCCATTCTGTATTATGTTCCAGCAGGTCGATCGCCGTTTCGCTATTCGGTGTTCCATCTAGCACGTGCATGGTATAAAAGGGCTGTCCTTTTTCCATTCTTAATCGCGTGATCAATGGAAATTTTAAATCAGGTTGATAGGACGCAATCGCATGATAAGTCTTCTGCACTTGACGTGTAGCAAATAACTGCTGGTACAGGCCACGTGATTCCACGCATTTGGAAATCAGGACCACACCTGCCGTTTCACGGTCCAGTCGGTGAATCGGCGTCAAATGTTCATTACCGGTCTGCTTTTTAAGCCGAACCAATAGCGTTTCCTGCACATATTGTCCGGTCGGACTCATGGTCAAAAAATGCGGTTTATCGACCACTATGAAATGCTCATTTTCAAATAAAATCTGATGTTGAAAAGGAACATGCACTTCATGTGCCAAAAAGCGATAATAGAAACAGTGGCTATTGGCCTGAAATGGACTTTCTGTGCTTAATTGATTGCCTTGGGCATCGTAGACCAGACCCTCGTTGAAACGGGATTGCCATTCATCTGCTGCGATATGCGCAAATTGCGTGCATAAATAAGCAAAAACTGTCAGAGGCGCATCCGGACTGGCTGGCAAAAACACTTTACTGGCACTGACCCCATTGAGCATGGGTGGGTTAAATTCAACAGTCGGTTGCATGGCAGGCAGATTAACCTCTTAAGGAACAGATGCTGTGAAAAAGTACAGTTTCTCACACAGGTGAATAGGCTTTTAAAGCGTGGCGATGCTATCATATTTATTCTTTTGCATCATGTCGTGAGTAATATGCCTTATTCATTTAATGTCACTTTAAATCATGAAGACGATACCCAGAAACTGGCCAAGGTTCTGGCGGAAAATTTCCCTGCGGGGGTCGTGTATCTGATTGGTGACCTGGGGGCAGGGAAAACGACCTTAACGCGTTATTATTTGCAACAGCTGGGTCATCAAGGTTCAGTGAAAAGTCCAACGTATACACTGGTCGAACCCTATCAAATTAATGGTCAGGATATTTTTCATTTTGACCTGTATCGTCTGAACGACCCATATGAACTGGAACTGATGGGAATCCGGGATTATCTGGAAACACCGAATGCGCTATTTTTGTTTGAATGGCCATCCAAAGGTGGCGATGAAATTCCGCAAGCTGACCTGATTATTGAAATTTTAAAATCTGAAGATGAGCTGACCCGTACTGCAAGCCTGACTTCATCGAATCTTGCCTTACGAGAGGCTCTGGAGCGTCAATTTCCACATGTCGAATGATTTAAGCCTGCGCCGTATTCGTGCCCTTGATCCTGCACTTGCCAACCAGATTGCCGCAGGTGAGGTGATTGAACGTCCGGCCTCTGTGGTCAAGGAATTACTGGAAAACTCGATTGATGCGGGTGCGACAGAACTGATCATTCGGGTCGAACAGGGCGGCAGTACTTTAATTGAAATCATCGACAATGGTCACGGCATTCATGCTGAAGATCTGGCTTTGGCCGTCATGCGTCATGCCACCAGCAAGATCCAGAGTGCTGATGAGCTGTATGCAATCAGCAGTCTGGGCTTTCGTGGCGAGGCACTGGCGTCGATAGCAGCAGTTTCACGCCTGACCATGATCAGCAGTCAAAGTGACGAGGGCATCGGTTATCAGGTCGAAGTCAATGGTACGGCTTTTGATCATCAGGAAATTCAGGTTGTTGCAGCCTCGAAAGGGACGCATATCCGGGTTCAGGATTTGTTTTTTAATGTGCCTGCACGGCGTAAATTCCTGAAAAAACCGGGCACTGAATTTGGTCATATTGAAGAAATTGTACGCCGTATGGCACTGACGCATTTTGATATCCGGTTTGTGCTAGAACATAATGAAAGCATCAAGCTGAATTTACCCGTGGCGGATAGCGGCGCTTTGCGTTTTCAGCGGGTACAACAATTGCTTGGCCGCCAGTTTACTGAAAATGCCTATTGGATCGATGCAGAAAGTATCAATATGCGTTTGTCTGGTTGGCTTGGCCATCCTTCAGATGCACGTGCGCAGGCAGATCTGCAGTATGTCTATGTGAATGGCCGGATTGTCAAAGACAAAACCATTTCTCATGCTTTGCGTATGGCCTATGACGGCATCTTGCATGGCCATCAGCATGCGGCTTATTTACTGTTTTTAGAAGTTGATCCGGAAAATGTTGATGTGAACGTCCATCCGACCAAGCATGAAATTCGCTTCTTGAATCAACGTGAAGTACATGAGTTTGTGCGGCATTATGCCAAGGAAACGCTGGCACAATTCCAGACTGCGACTGCGGATCTGGCCGAGGCGATGAAACAGGATGAGCAGCCTGGCTTGACGGCCCCGCAACCACGTTATCAGGAGCAGTTTAGCCTGCATCAGAATGTGTATTCGCAACAGCAGATGGCTAGACCCACATCTATTACAAGTGCTCACGAAGCTTTGGATGTACTGACCGATTTCGAATCTTCACGTCCGCAAGTTGTGAATTATGCCCGAGATTACAATGCATCCTCTGCAGGTTCACAGCAGCTGAATAATGCATTGAAAAGTTATCTGGCTCCGTTGAGAGAAAGTTCGGAAACCGAAATATTCAGCCCTGAGCAGTCTTTTCAGACACATGTAAACACTAAAGTGGATGAGCATCCATTGGGCATTGCTATTGCCCAGTTACATGGCATTTATATTCTGGCGCAAAATACCGAAGGTCTGATTATTGTGGATATGCATGCGGCGCATGAGCGTATTGTCTTGCAGCAAATGAAATCGGCTTGGGATAAACCTGAATTCTGGACATCACAGCAATTGCTCATTCCAAAAGTCGTGAATATTAGCCGGATGCAGGCCATGCGTGTCGAAGAGCTGAAAGAGCAGTTGGCACGTTTGGGGCTGGAAATCGATCAGTATGGTGATGAGCAAGTTATCGTACGTGGTGTACCGGCTATTCTACACAAGGCCGATTTCGATGCCCTGATTCCTGAATTATTGAATGATTTAGATCCGGGGGATCAAGCACAAAGCCTATTGCAGAAGCGTGACCAAATTTTGGCGGGAATGGCCTGTCATGGTGCAGTGCGAGCGCATCGTATCCTAAGTTTGTCTGAAATGAATGCTTTATTACGGCAGATGGAACAAACCGAATTTGCCAGTCAATGTAATCATGGTCGTCCGACCTGGCGCGCCTTTCCATTGGCTCAACTAGATAAACTTTTTGCTCGAGGAGAGTAGTTTTACATGTCCAATCAATTGCCGGTCATCAATTTAATGGGGCCAACTGCAAGTGGTAAAACCGCTTTGGCATGTGAACTGTATGAGCAAGGGGGATTTGAGCTGATTTCGGTCGATTCTGCACTGGTTTATCGGGAAATGGACATTGGTACAGCCAAGCCCTCCAAAGAGGAACTGGCGCGCTATCCGCATCATCTGATTGATATTATTAGTCCACTTGAAGTGTATTCTGCAGCCAACTTTGTCGAAGATGCTTGCCGCCTGATTGATGATATTCATGTGCGTGGTAAAACCCCGATTCTGGTTGGCGGAACCATGCTGTATTTTAAGGCCTTGCTTGAAGGTTTGTCAGATAACCTGCCAAGTGCAGACTATGCTATCCGGGCAGAGATTGAAGCCAAGGGTGAGCAGGAGGGCTGGGAAGCGGTTTATGCAGAATTATGTGCAGTCGATCTGATTGCCGGTGAAAAATTCAAGGTTAGCGACAAGCAGCGCATTATTCGAGCCTTGGAAGTTTTTAAATTGACTGGTGAGCCGATTACAAAACTACAGGCAGAACAACCTAAAAACTTACCATATCGTTACAGTTTCCATAATTATGCACTGATGCCAGATCGGTTAGAATTGCATGGGCGTATTGAACAACGTCTGGAAATTATGTGGAAAAGCGGTTTTTTAAATGAAGTTGTGAATTTAATTGAAAAATACGATTTTAATGAAAATTTACCTTCCATGCGTTCAGTGGGTTATCGTCAGGCTATGGAATTCTTAAAAAATGCTGATAAAACCAAGGAAAAGCAACGGGAAATGGAGGATAAAGCTTTATTTGCGACACGACAACTTGCAAAACGTCAATATACGTGGTTAAGGTCTTTGCAAGAAAAGCATAAATTTACAACATATTTTACGCTACAGCAGGCTCAAGAAGACTTGCGAAACTGTCACGGATAAAGCAAAATTTAGGGACTATCTTTTTTATAATTTTTAATTGAAAAATAGAGATAGTTTTTGCGCTGATTTTTAATTTTTTTGGAGTTATAACATGTCTAAAGGTCAAACTTTACAAGATCCATTCTTGAATTCTCTCCGTAAGGAACGTATCCCAGTATCTATCTTCCTGGTAAACGGTATTAAATTACAAGGTCATATCGAATCTTTTGACCAATACGTGGTTTTATTAAAAAATACAGTAAGCCAAATGGTTTATAAGCATGCAATTTCAACTGTAGTACCTGCACGTAATCCACGTCCTGCTGGCGCGCCTGCTGGTCCACAAGGTGCGGGCTTCGGTGGTCAAGGTGCTGCAGGTGGCTTTGGTGGCGGTCAAGGTGCTGGCGGCTTCGGTGGTCAAGGTGGTTTTGGCGGTCAAGGCGGCGGCTTCGGTGGTCAAGGTGGCTTCGGCGGTCAAGGCGGTGGCTTTGGTGGTCAAGGTGCCGGCTTCGGTGGTCAAGGTGCTGGCTTCGGTGGTCAAGGTGGCTTCGGTGGTCAAGGTGCTGGCTTTGGTGGTCAAGGCACTGGTTTTGACAACGACACTAAATTTGAAGACTCTTCAGACGATGAAAACAATCGTTAATCGAGTTTGAAAATTAAAAAACCTCTCTATATGAGAGGTTTTTTATATCTGTACGTTTTAAGTTTTTTAAATAAAAAGCCAACGAGATGTCGTTGGCTTTTTAGGATTATGGTAAGGCTTAACGGTTACGTTTAGGATCCAGTTGAGGATCTTTGATTTCTACATAAGCATTATTGCGCGTTTCACGTAACCAGCTATCTAATTCGGCATCAAATTGACGTTCACCAAGCAATTGGCGAGCCATACGTTCCTGATATTCCTGTGTCATATCTTGTTGGCCTGTTTCACTCACTTGCAGAATATGCCAGCCAAACTGGGATTGAAATGGTTTACTGAACTGACCTACTGGGGTGCTTTTCATCTGCTGTTCAAATTCAGGTACCATTACCCCTGGGCTAACCCAGCCAAGACTTCCGCCATCACGAGCCGAGCCAGTATCATTGGAGAACGTTGAAGCTAAAACAGTAAAATCTTCACCTTGTTTGAGGCGGTTATACAGACTATCAATCATTTGTTTGGCATTTTCAGGACTGACCACTTCAGACGGTTGAATCAGAATGTGTCGTGTTAAATATTGAGGAACAAGGGCTTTCTGTTCACCACCTTTACGTTCCAAGAGCTTCAGAACATGTACACCATCAGCGACAGGAATCAGTTCAGAAGTTTGACCCGGTTGCAGGGTGGTCACGCGTGCAGCCAGTTCTGCCGGAATTTCTGACAGGTTTCTCACACCCATATCAGCAGCTTCGACTTTAACGCCGCCAGTGCTGTACTTTTTGCTGATCGCCTGAATGTCATTGCTGCTATTTAATTCTTGCTTTACCTTTGTTGCAATTTGTTCAGCATTTTCACCGCTTACCCGTAAATGCAGTACATGGACCTGACTGCCAAGCAAAGCCTGACCTTGCGGGGTATTCAGGAAGTTTTTAACATCTTGATCTGTAATTTGAATACGTGAAGTCACGATTTGTTGACGTAAACGATTCAGTGCTAAATCTTCAGCAATACGGTTGCGTAAAGAAGCATAGGTATTGGGCGCCATGGCATCCAGTTTCTGCTGGAATGCTTCCAGACTCGGTGAACCAGAATCACGGGCAACTTTCAGGACGGCTTCATTTAAAGCTTTTTCATCTGGACGAATATTATAACGTTTAACTTGTTCAAGCTGTGCCTGACGAATAATCAGTTGCTCTAAAGCTTGTTGCTCAAGATCTTGTTGTGGTGGAACTGCCTTTTTCTGTTTTTGCAGCTGATGTGAGATTTCGGCTACACCTTGAGCCAGGTCACTACGTAGAATGATACTATTGTCGACTACAGCTACAACTTCATCTTTAGGTTGGGCAACAGCAAAAGTCGTCATCGCTGAAGAAAGGCATAGCGCAAGTGCGGTTGCTTTAAAAATTTGTTTTAACTGTTTTGTCTTCATTAACGTTCTGTCCAAGTTTGATTGATATTGTTAAAACCTAGAATACGATTTTCTAGTAATGAGGTGAGTTTGCTGCTTAACCCACCTAAGCCTTTCAGGCTGACTTCGGCCATAATAGCGCGTTTGGCTTTGACGCTTGAATCATTAACGTCGTCTAAGTCATTGTAATATGAGCGACCGTAAACAGAAACTCCCCAACAGCATGACTCATAGTTCACGCCAAGTAAATATTCCCGTGCGACACTATTGTCGAGGTCAAACTGGGCATGTCCAACCAGACGCCAGTTGTTGGCAATCGGCTGGATAAATGAACCCACCACATGATCATAGCTCTTTTGACGGTTCGGAATATCTTTGCGATAGAAATAGCCTAGGTTATAAAGATTGCCTTGCTCACCGGTATAATAAACCTGCAAATCTCGTTGGGCATTCGATCCATTCGACATCCAGCTTGAGTTCAGATTAACGTGAACATTATTTGACAGCTGGCTGGTCAGTTGAATTACAGGGCCAGTATGACTTTCACGGTCGAATTCATCTGCATCATTTTCCAACGTTACACGGCGATCTTCAAAGAAAAAGCTCTGTCCAACGCTGGCACGCAGGCGCTCCAGACCTTCTTCATTAAATAGGCTATAGCTCAGACCT
Source organism: Acinetobacter lwoffii (assembly GCA_002332985.1). GTDB lineage: Bacteria > Pseudomonadota > Gammaproteobacteria > Pseudomonadales > Moraxellaceae > Acinetobacter > Acinetobacter lwoffii_N. The sequence goes on from DDAT01000019.1 coordinate 18,915, forward strand.
AAGGAGGCAAAGTTATTGTCTTCCAGGCGGTCATTACCATAAAAGCGACGCGCACTGAAAAGTTGATCATAATTAATCGAAGCGACGACTGAATCAAAGTTTGGCTGATTCTGCTGGTTCTCATAAGGTGAATACGCATAGAACAGACGAGGCGTTAAGGTCTGTAGATACGTACCTTCTTTTTCAAAAATTAAGCCGGTGTCCAGCGTGAATTGTGGCACCACAATTGAATTATTTTCACTAGACGCGCTACGGCTTTGGGTTTTTTCATCATAGAAAGTATTGATGTTGCGTACAGTCGCCTGAGGAATGAAGAATGACCACGGGGTAAAATGATTATAACGCACGGAAAAGTCATTATAGATCCGTGTACCACTCGGTTGATATACCTTCTCACCCGTTGGGTTAGTATCAGCGAAATTTCTCAGATCCTTCTGGAAATATGCTGTGTCGTTATTAAACTCAAGTTGTAATCCCAATGGATTGCCAGTTTTGTAATTGACTAAAAGCTGTGGCAAACGTGCATAAGGACGGTCTTCATCCAGTACAGTTGGATCTAGGGTTTGGAAGTCTTCGACTTTGAATTGTGCCTTTAAGCCAGGAATACCATTTTTATAATTGACTTCCCAGGCACGGCGTAAGTTCAGGTCAGTTTTAGAGTTCGGGTTATTGTCCAGATCGGCAAAGTAATCTTTGTCTGAAGCGTAGTTATATTCAAGGTTGGTGGAAAGCTGATTATTGATCTGCCAGTTATGTAAGAAATGCAGGCTTTTACGGTCTTCGTCGCTATAGCTTTCATCGGAAGGTAAATAACCTCCCCAAATACGGCCTTCACCATAATTCTCAGTCAGATAACGGAACTCGCCATCCAGCATTACCCCACGATCGCCAATATAACGCGGCGTAATTGTCGCATCATATTGTGGTGCTAAATTCAGGTAAACCGGAACACCCAGTTCCAGACCACCATCATTGGTAAAGCCAAATGTCGGCGTCAGAATACCGGTAGTGCGGCGGTCATCAATCGGGAAGTTGAAATAGGGAACCGCTAAAACCGGAACATCTTTAACATACAACTTGGTATTCCGGGTTTCACCCCGTCCGGTTTCCTGATTCAGCTTGATCTTTTCTGCCTGGATTTTCCAAGTCGGTTTTTGCTCAGGTGGACAGGTGGTATAGGTCGCATTTTCCAGTTCTACCGTCTCGGTCGAGGTTCTGGCGATCTTTTCTGCCCGACCATGCGCATGTTGCTGCTCGGCAATATAGAAGCTGTTATTTAGGTCGCCTTCTTGGGTCTTTAAATTATAATTAATATCATCACTTTGTGAGAGCAGGCCACCCTGAGCAAGTTGTACCCGACCTTCTGCTTTGGCATAGGTCTGGGTTTGATCAATCGTTACGCGTTCAGCACGAATCTGGCGACCTTGCTGGTCAATGATGACATTGCCTTCTAAATAAGAGTCACCTGCTGGATTGTAGTGTCCATAATCTGCAGTAATGGTGGATGTAGCCTGATCTGGCGCAACGGTTGCTGCATCTGGGGCAATCGGGGTCACCCAGGTGCCTTCACAATAAGCCGAACTTAAGTATTTTTCCTGCCGCTGCTGTGCTTCAGCTGAGGATTTGTCGACATAGTATTGCGAAAAGAATGCTTCACCTGGATAGGTCTCATTTATGCGCTGTTTGAGTTGTTCTGCATTTACATCGGACGAGACATTTGATGCAGCATAGCCGGAGGCTGAGCTGCCACATAAAAGGGTTAAGATCGCAGTCGCTAGAGGATTTATTTTAAAGTGATGCTTCATTTGTCTCATTAACCAATCATGCTTTTATCGCAATTAATTATTGTCGCATCATAGAGAAAAAGTTGATAAGTAGCTACACTTAGCACTTTAAAAACTCAGCCTGTATTAGAATTAATTGCAAATGAATACACAACGCGAACAATTGATACAATCTTGGATTGCCTCTGTACTCGGTTCAGATCAATTTGAAACTCATTTTTTAGCAGGTGATGCCAGCTTCCGTCGTTATGCACGAATCAAACTGAATAATAAAACATTTATGCTGATGGATGCACCACCAGAAAAAGAAGATTGTGTGCCTTTTGTGACGATAGATGAGTTTTTTGATGCACATGGCGTGCGTGTTCCGCATATCGTGGCAAAAGACCTGGAAAATGGCTTTTTACTGCTCGAAGACTTTGGTGATGTGCTGCTGTCGAATCTGCTGAATGACGAGACTGTAGATGCCTATTATGAGCAAAGCTTTAAGCAGCTCATTCAACTACAATCGATTGCTGGAGAAGGGCATTTCCCGGCATATTCTTATGAAAAACTGATCTCGGAAATGGAATTGCTGACTGACTGGATGTTACCAGCGTTAAAGGTTCAACTGACTGAATCAGAAAGCGCCTTAATCAAACGCACTTTTGCGATTTTGGCGAATGCCGCATTGGCACAGCCACAGGTGATCGTGCATCGGGATTTTCATAGCCGTAACTTGATGAAAATCGACAATGAAACCGAACTCGGTGTGATTGATTTTCAGGATGCTGTGATTGGTGCGGATACTTATGACTTGATCTCGATTACCCGTGATGCCTATGTACAATGGAATGCCGATCGTGTGTATCGCTGGTTCAAAAACTTTTATGACTTGTTGCCAGCATCTGCTAAAGAAGAGCGTGACTTTGAACAGTTTAAAAAAGACGCCGACATGATGGCGATTCAGCGTCATATCAAGATTTTAGGTATTTTTGTGCGTCTGTTTGAACGTGATGGCAAGTCAGGTTATCTCAAGGACTTACCACGTGTGATGTGGTATCTGCTTGAAGAATCTAAGGCTTATGCAGAACTAGAGCCATTCATGCAGTTTATGCGTGACAGAGTGATGCCTGCATTTGAAGCTAAATATGGCTCATATGAGGTGGCTGCCTGAATGAAAGCGATGATTTTGGCCGCAGGACTCGGTAATCGTATGCGGCCGCTAACGCTGCATACGCCAAAGCCTTTGCTGGAAGTTGGGGGCAAGCCCTTAATTGTCTGGCATATAGAGAAACTGGCTGCGATCGGTGTTACTGAAATTGTCATCAATACGGCTTGGCTCGGTGAAAAACTCGCAGAAGCTTTGGGCGATGGTTCACGATTTGGCATCAACATCCTTTGGTCACATGAGGGTGAAGGTCTGGAAACCGCTGGAGGAATCATTAATGCCTTGCCGCTACTCGGTGATGAACCTTTTATTCTGTTAAATGGTGATGTCTGGACCACGATGGATTTTGCTCCTTTACTGGATATTGATCTAAAGGGTAATTTGGCGCATCTCGTACTTGTGCAGAACCCTGAACAACATCCTGAAGGTGATTTTACGCTTGCAGCCGGGAAAGCTTATACCTTTGATCAGCAAGTCGAAGGTGAAAACCTGACTTTTAGTGGTGTATCCGTGCTTGATCCAAAGATGTTCCAAGGCTTAGAGACTGGCAAGCGTCCTTTAGCGCCATTGCTAAAAGCGGCAATGCAGAATCAGCAGGTTGCCGCTTCTAAATTGGTAGGCATTTGGGTTGATGTGGGAACCCCGGAGCGTTTAACGGCACTGGATACAGCGATCCATGAAGGGAAGTTTGCTTAAGTGAATATTCGCTAAGCACTGCCTACTGTGCCAATATAGAGAAAACGGTATACTTCCACCTAACTTTTTCGAGCGTAGATTGTTTATGCACATGTTTTTTCAAGAACTAAAGCAGGGTAGCCAGGCTTTGGGTTTAGAGCTATCTGATGAAGCTTTAAATTTATTACTCAAGTATCAGGATGCTTTGGTGTTGTGGAACAAAGCATACAATTTGACTGCAATCCGTGATCCTAAAGAAATGCTGGTCAAGCATCTGCTCGACAGTTTAAGTATTTTAAAGGACTTGCCTGCGGGCAGATTGCTGGATATCGGCACAGGTGGTGGTATGCCGGGCATGATCATTGCTTTATGTCAGCCTGAGCGTGAATGTGTATTACTGGATTCTAACGGTAAAAAAATTCGTTTCCTCAAGCAGTTTATTGCTGACTTGAAACTTAAAAATGTCATTGCCGTGCAAACGCGTGTAGAAAATGAAGACAGCATCAATGAGCTGGGTCAATTTGATGTGATTACTAGTCGTGCCTTTGCATCATTAACAGACTTTGTTGATGCTTCTAAGCCATATATGCACGAACAAACGATTATTGCCTCAATGAAAGGCTTAATTCCTGAAGATGAAGTTGCTACTTTAAAAAATGAATTTAGTTGTGAGATTATTGAACTTAAAGTTCCGCGCTTAGACGAACAGCGTCATTTACTTCTATTAAAACGTATTTAAGATTTTTAAAGGGATTGGGGGCAACATGGCACAAATTATTGCGATTGCAAACCAAAAAGGTGGTGTCGGTAAAACCACAACCGCAGTAAATTTGGCGGCATCTTTAGCTGTGTTAAAAAAACGTGTTTTGCTGGTCGATATGGATTCGCAAGGCAATGCGACCATGGGGTCTGGCATTCAGAAGAATGACCTGCTGTATTCGGTTACTGATGTGTTGCTGGGTGAAGTGCCGATTGAAACGGCGATCTCTAAGGCGGAAGTCGGCTACAAGGTTCTTGGGGCAAACCGTGATCTGGCTGGGGTTGAGTTGGCGATTGCAGAGCAGGAAGGGCGCGAGTTCATTTTGCGGGATGCATTGCAGGAAATTGAAGCTTCATTCGACTATATCATTGTCGATTGTGCACCGAGTCTTAGCCTGATTACTGTCAATGCTTTGGCAGCCGTGGATGGTGTGCTGATTCCAATGCAGTGTGAATATTATGCACTGGAAGGTCTGGCGGATTTAACCCAAACCATCGATCGGATTCAGCAAGCCTTGAATCCGGACCTGCAAATTGTTGGTGTATTACGCACCATGTACGATGCACGCAATGCCTTGACTCGTGATGTCTCTGAAGAATTAGAACAATATTTTGGTAAAAAACTGTATGAAACCGTGATTCCACGGAATATCCGTCTGGCTGAAGCACCAGCACACGGTTTGCCGGTGATTTATTTTGAAAAAAGCTCAAAGGGTGCAGTTGCTTACTTAAATCTGGCAGCTGAAGTATTAAAGAAAAGCAAAGTGAAAAAAGGAAGTAAAGCATGACCGTCAAGAAACGTGGACTCGCCAAAGGTCGTGGCTTGGATGCCTTGCTAGGCTCAATTCAAAAAGAAAAATTACAACTCGAAGCCCAAGGTCTTGATCATGGTCAGTTGAAACAGATTGATGTGAATTTGCTCAAGCGTGGTGAATATCAGCCACGCCGTTATATTAACGAGCAGGATTTGCAGGAACTGGCGGCATCGATTGAAAAGCATGGCATCATGCAGCCCATCGTGATCCGTCCGGTTGACGATGAACGCTATCCATACGAGATTATTGCGGGTGAACGTCGATGGCGTGCTGCACAGCTGGCGGGTTTGACCGAGGTTCCTGCGATTGTACGTGATCTGAATGATCAGGTTGCGATTGCACTGGCCTTGATTGAAAACATCCAGCGTCAGGATCTGAATCCGATTGATCAGGCGATGGCTCTGCAACGTTTCCATGAAGAATTTGGCTTAAGCCATCAGGAAATTGCAGATACCGTGGGTAAAGCGCGTACGACAGTGAGTAACCTACTTCGCCTGCTTAGCCTGGCAGAAGAAGTGAAAGACTTTATGCAGCAGGGTTTGCTGGATATGGGGCATGCACGTGCGATCTTAACCTTAAAAGCTAAAGATCAGCTCAAAGTTGCAGATATCGTAATTGAAAAAAGTCTGTCTGTTCGTCAAACCGAGCAGTTAGTCCGTGATTTCAATACACCTAAACAAGAAAAAGTAAAAGAAGCTGTAGCACCGGATATTCAGCAATTGACTCAGCGCCTTTCAGAGCGTTTCAGTGCAGATGTTAAAATTGACTATAACAAGCAAGGTAAAGGGAAACTGGTTATTAGCTATCACTCTTTAGAAGAGCTGGATGGCATTCTTTCTATTTTAGAAGATGAATAATTTATATATTTTTTTTATTGGGGAATAAATTAGATGTGGGAATTGGTTAAAGCAGGTGGCTGGCTTATGCTGCCCCTGGTCTTGTGTTCTATCTTTATGCTGGCGATTTCGATCGAGCGTCTGATTCGCCTGAAAAAGAATGCAGTACTTCCGTTGACACTGTTGATGGGGCCTTCGCAAAATACAGCACAAGTCATGCAAAAAATGAATCAAAGTGCGGCCTTAAAGCAAAGCACTTTGGGCCGGGTATTTACTGCAGGCTATGCCAGCAAGCAGCAAGGTGAGCAGTATGCTCGCGCACAGATGGAAGTGGTGGCATCACAGGAAATTGGTTATCTGGAAAAAAACATTAATTTTCTGGGAACTTTGAGTGCAGTTGCGCCTTTACTCGGTTTATTGGGAACTGTACTTGGGATTATTGAATCTTTCCTGATGATCGATGTAGGTACCGGGAGTGATCCGGTATTGATGATGCCGGGTATTTCCAAGGCTTTAATTACCACGGCAGCCGGTATGTTGATTGCAATTCCTGCACTGTTTGCGCACCGTTATTTTCAGCGTCTTGTTCAGGAATATGTGGCTGAACTTGAGCAGCAAGCGACTTTGTTTCATGCGGATCTTTTTTATCGTAATCATGCAGACATAGATCAAGACATGCAAAAAGCCAGCTAGGAGGCGGATGATGAAATTCAAACGCAACCAGGTGGAAGATGTACATATTAATCTGACACCGATGATTGATTGTCTGCTGTTTATTCTGGTCTTTTTGCTGTTATCGACGACATTTAGCCAAATGAGCCGAATGAATCTGACCTTGCCGGATGCGCAAGGTGTACCGCCTAAAAGCTATGATCAGAAAGTTGAAGTGATTGTGGATGCCAATGGTCATTACGCAGTCAATGGTCAATCCTTGGCCAGTAAGGAAGTCGCGGATTTAAATACTGCAATTAAACAGATTTCTAATGAACGCCGTGATTTAATGTTTGTCATTGCAGCTGACGCAAAAGCCAGCCATCAGGACGTGATTCGTGTCATGGATGTGGCCGGGCAGCTCGGCTTTGTAAATATTAATATCAGTACCAAAGTACCCACCCGAGGTTATTAGTGAAGCACGATTTTAAGGTCTATCTTCGCCTTTTAAGTTATTTAAAACCGTTTTGGGGCATTGCATTGCTTGTCCTGTTGGGTTTTTCTATTAATGCGGCTACGGAAGTTTCTGTCGCTAAATTACTGGAATATATTATTGAGGCGATTCAAAATAAAGACCAGAGTTTCACATCACTTTTCCCGTTTTTAGTGGTCATACTCATGTTCTTCCGGGGCCTGGGTTTGTTCATGGGTGGATATTTTACTGCGGTAATTTCCCGGAATCTGGTATTCAACATCCGTCAGGAGGTTTTTGCAAAATTGCTGCGTTTACCGTCCCAGTATTATCTGGATAATACCAGCGGGCATATTAGTGCTAAAATCATGTATAACGTTGAACAGCTAACCGCTGCTTCAACTGAAGCTTTAAGAACCTTGTTGCAACAAGGTTTGATCACTCTGGCATTATTAGGCTACCTGTTGTATACCAACTGGCGTCTGACCATGTGTATCCTGATTTTTGCACCCGTCATTGGCTTTATTATCAGTAAAGCTGCAAGACGGATGCGTAAATTATCGCAGCAAGTGCAAGACACCATGGGTGATGTAAACCATGTGGTGCAGGAAACGGTGAATGCCAACCTGATCGTCAAGGGTTTTGGAGGGCAAAGTTATGAGCAGGAACGCTTTAAACAGAACTCGCTGGAAAACTTGCGTCGTGGCTTGAAAATGGTCGCTGTACAACAGTTGAATAGTCCTGTGGTTCAGCTGATCATGTCGATTTCACTGAGTATTGTGATGTTTATTGCCTTGCGTCCGCAAATTCTGGGTGATACCTCTGCGGGTGAATTTGTCGCTTATATTACTGCGGCGGGTATGCTGGCAAGACCGATCAAAGCCTTGACGGATATCAATGAAAAAATTCAACGTGGTATGGCTGCGGCTCATTCGGTATTTGAATTGCTGGATATGCCTGAAGAAAAAAATACCGGGACGTTGACTGATAGCCTGAAAGGCGATATCGAGTTTAAAGATGTCAACTTGATTTATGATGATGGCCATCGTGCTATTCATGACTTTAATTTGCAGGTCAAGGCCGGTGAAACAGTAGCGCTGGTAGGACGTTCTGGTGCAGGAAAAAGTTCTCTGGTGAATCTGCTGGTGCGTTATCAGGATGCAACTTCTGGGCAGATCTTGCTGGATCAGAAACCGATTGAAGATTTTGAAATTACCGCCTTGCGAACCCAGATTGCTATGGTGAACCAGCAAGTCGTACTGTTTAATCGTACCGTGCGGGAAAATATTGCTTATGGTCAGCTTGAAGGTGCCTCCGATGAAGATATTATCGCGGCAGCAAAGGCAGCCTATGCGCATGATTTTATTATGGCATTGCCGCAAGGTTATGATACTCAGCTGGGTGCCCAGGGTTTAAACCTGTCTGGTGGCCAGCGTCAGCGCATCGCCATCGCGCGAGCAATTTTGAAAAATGCCTCTATTCTGATTCTGGATGAAGCGACCAGTGCGCTGGATAACGAGTCGGAATACTTTATTCAGCGTGCCTTTGATAAAGCCATGCAGGACCGTACCACCATCGTAATTGCACATCGTCTATCGACGATTGAAAACGCGGATCGTATTGTTGTCATGGATCAGGGCCGTATTGTTGAGCAGGGCAGTCATGCCGAACTGATTGCGCTACATGGTGCTTATTATCAGTTGCATCAGCGTAACTTTGAGGAACAGTAACTTATGGCACTGGCACAAATCATTCAGGATGCTTGGAATGCACAGGCAAAGTGGCTGGTGGTGCTGCGTCCTTTGTCATGGTTGTATCGCCTGGGGTTTGTCAGCAATCACTGGCTTTATCAAAAAGGCATTAAAAAAAGTTATAGTGCACCAATTCCCGTTATGGTAATTGGTAACATCACAGTCGGTGGTAGCGGTAAAACACCTTTGTTGATTCATCTGGTGGATTATTTAACCGAGAAAAATGTTCGGGTAGGCGTGATCAGTCGAGGCTATGGCGGCCAAGGTCCATTTCCTGCCTATGTCGACTTTAATACCTTGCCGGAGATTGTCGGAGATGAGCCTGCCTTGATTGTACAGGCAACAGGCGTGCCGATGGCAGTTGGTCCCAACCGGCAGAAAAGTATCGAGTTATTGCTGCACAAACATGAACTGGATCTGATTATCTGTGATGATGGCCTGCAGCATTGGGCCTTGAATCGCCAGATTGAGTGGATTGTGCTGGATAATAATCGCGGTCTGGGTAATCAGAAACTGCTTCCAGAAGGTTATCTACGTGAACCAGTGACCCGTTTGAAAACGGGAACCGTAATTGAGCATTCGGCTAACCCAAGCTCTGAACTGCATATGCATCTGGCTGCATCACAGCCTTATTTGCTTAATCAGGACAACAATAAAATCTTTGATCCTCAAGCGGCTTTTTATGCGGTAGTCGGCATTGGCTTTCCACAGCGGTTTTATCAGACCTTGCAAAATTTAGGCATAGAACAATTTCAGTGTCATGAGTTTCCAGACCATCATGACTATGACATTGAAGATTTACAGTTCGATGATAACAATCCGATTATTACCACTGAAAAAGACGCAATAAAAATTATGGCGCTACTTAAACAATATCCAGATTTTAAACAGGATATCTGGGTGGTGCCAGTCGATGCAGTCCTATCGCCAGCCTGCTATACAGTCTTGCAGCAACAGTTACAACAATACGGTATTCAAATTTCTTAAGGCTTATTCATTATGAAACACATTGTTATTCCTGCACGTTTCGCCAGTTCACGTTTACCGGGTAAACCGTTGCTGGACATTCATGGTCGTCCCATGATTCTGCGGGTAGTGGATCAAGCCAAGAAAGTGCAAGGTTTTGATGATCTGTGTGTGGCAACTGATGATGAGCGTATTGCTGCCGTTTGCCGTGCTGAAGGCATTGATGTTGTCATTACCTCGGCGGATCACCCTTCAGGCACAGACCGCTTGAGTGAAGTGGCTCGAATCAAAGGCTGGGCCAGTGAGGACATTATTGTCAATGTACAGGGGGATGAACCCTTACTGCCGGCTCAACTGGTAAAACAGGTTGCTCAACTCTTGGAAGATCAGCCTGAATCTTCCATGTCGACGCTATGTGAGCCGATCCATCAACTGGATGAATTCAAACGTGACAGCATTGTAAAAGTTGTCATGTCAAAACACCAGCAAGCACTGTATTTTAGCCGTGCTACCATTCCTTATGACCGTGATGGTGCGAAACTGACTGAACCAAAACTGCATGATCAGGCCTATCGTCATTTAGGCCTATATGCCTATCGGGTAAAACTGTTGCAAGAATATGTGACCTGGGAAATGGGTGTGCTGGAGAAACTGGAATCTCTAGAGCAGTTACGGGTACTGGAAAATGGACACCGTATTGCCATTGCGTTGGCTGAAGCCAATTTGCCGCCAGGGGTGGATACCCAGGAAGATCTGGATCGCCTGAATCAGATGGATCTTTCCCATTTTGCCTAAGAAGAGTCAAATACATGCCTTTTGATGTCAATGCACATATCTATCCATGGCAGCAACAGGTTTGGGAAACCCTGACCGGGCGCTTTCCCAAGCTTGGGCATGGTTTATTGTTTTATGGAAAAAAAGGCTGTGGCAAAGAAGCGTTTACCCAACAGTTTCTGTCCTGGGTGTTATGCCTGAATCGTCAGCCTGTCGGGCCATGTGGTGAATGCAGTAGTTGTCAATGGTTAAAAGCAGACACCCATCCCAACTATGTGCATATCAGTACCGATGACGACAATAAAAAACAGAATGCCAAAATCAAGATCGAGAAGATTCGCGATCTGCTGCCTTTTGTGCAACAGACTGTAGATGGCTGGCGCGTGATTGTGATTGAGCCGGCAGAAGCCTTGAACATTGCCTCTGCCAATGCCTTACTCAAAACACTGGAAGAACCCGGTGATAATACGGTCATTATTTTACTGGCGAATCATTATTTAAAATTGCCCGCGACTATACGCAGTCGTTTGCAGCATTTTGCTTTGGACCGGATTTCCGCAGAACAATTTAGCGATTATGTCCAGAATCAGCTCCCAGATGCAGGTGCTAGCCAACAACAGTTATTGATGAACCTGTCCAATCAGATGCCGTTACAGGCACTAGAGGTTGCACAAAGTGCCTGGCTGCCACTACGTCAGGAATTCCTGCAAGACTGGCAAAAACTGGTCATGCAAAAAAATATGCCGATGGCAATTGCGACCAAATGGAATAAAAACCTGAATTTTGGTGACTTTGCTCAAATGTTTGAATACTTGTTGTCCGATTTAATTTGTGTCAAGCTAAATCAGACGGTGAAAAACATTGACCTTGAATTCAATGTGCTTGCCGAACAATATTCATTAGAAGCACTTTTTAAAATTTATGAAGATTTTCAGCGCGCTAAACAATTCCTTGAACAGAATGTCCAAAGCAATCTGGTTATTGATGAATTGTTTATCAAGCTGATGAATCTTTAATTAAGGGGAAATCACATGCAACCACGTATGGGCGGTATTATTCAGGCCAATATTCCTGACATTGAAACACTGTTTGCCAGCTATATGCCTTATGTTGTGGGTGGTGGGCTTTTTATTCCTTCCAAGCAGCCGGTCAAACTGGGCGAAGAGGTTTTTGTATTGACGACTTTGCCTGACCAGACCCAGAAAATTCCTTTAACCGGTAAAGTCATCTGGGTCTCGCAAAAGCAGAATGGCATCAAGCCACAAGGCTTTGGCATCCAGTTAAGCGGTGAAAAAGGCGTTTATTTTAAAAATGAAGCAGATCGTCTGGTTGCAGGTCTTAAATCTGAAGGACGTAAAAGTTACACTATGTAGTTAATTTACCCTTGGTAGGAACGCATCGTGTTTGTAGATACTCATTGTCATTTAACCCTGCTTGATTTGACACCATATCATGGTGATCTGGATCAGGCATTGGCTCAGGCTCGTGAAGCCGGTGTTTCCAAATTCATGAGTATCTCGGTCGATCTGGATGATCATATCGAGCTGGCCAAAATTGCCGCGCGTCATGCAGATGTCGGATATACCGTTGGCGTGCATCCTTGCGAAGATGCTGCAACCATGGCGCGTGCA
>DDAT01000019.1:31237-85829 GCA_002332985.1 Acinetobacter lwoffii
AACCATGGCGCGTGCCACGACTGAATATCTGGTCGAACTGGCGCAACCGGAGAAAGTCTGGGCGCTCGGTGAAACCGGTCTTGATTATTATCACAGTACCGATTTTATTGCAGAGCAAAAGGCCTGTTTCGCCCGGCATATTCATGCGTCACAAATCACCAAAAAACCTGTAGTTGTTCATACCCGTTCCGCCAAGCATGATACCGTTGATATTATCCGCGCGGAAAAATCGACTCACGGGATTTTGCATTGTTTTACCGAAGACTGGGAAACCGCCAAAGCGGTACTGGACTGCGGCTATTATGTTTCATTTTCCGGCATTGTTTCCTTTAAAAATGCGCAGGATCTGCGTGATGTCGCCAAACAGGTTCCGCTGGATCGTGTGCTGATTGAAACCGATAGTCCTTATCTTGCGCCAATGCCGTATCGTGGCAAATCTAATGAGCCTAAATACGTTCCTTATGTAGCCAAAGCGCTTTGCGATGTATATGATAAGTCGCTAGAAGAAATGGCTTTTATCACAAAGCAGAACTTTGAAAATCTTCTGAATTTAAAGTAAATAAAGTTATATAAAGTACAAAGAGAGTTTATAGGGTGAAGATGGATCGTCAGGCTCAGTTTCGAGCAAGAGAAACCTTGATTTTTCAAGTTGCAGAACAGCTCCTGTTGGAAAATGGTGAAGCAGGAATGACGCTAGATGCGCTGGCTGCCGAGCTTGATCTGGCCAAAGGGACACTTTATAAACATTTTCAGAGTAAAGATGAGCTGTACATGCTGCTGATTATCCGTAATGAGCGCATGTTGCTGGAAATGATTCAGGATAGCGATAAAGCCTTTCCTGAACATCTGGCCTTCTTTATGCTGCATCATTTACATCATCCGGAACGAACCGTGCTGTTTCATCAGATTGAAGAACGCCTGTCGACGACTGGGGTTGGAATCCAGCACCTTTTTAGCGAACTTTATCAGGTGCGCAAACAGCGTTTACGCCTGATTATCCGTATGACAGAAACTTATCTGGCTTCTATTAATAGCCGCATGTCAGTACGCGATTATCTGGCTTCGATCTGGTCGTTGACCCATGGTGCAGCTGCAATTCTTAATTCCAGTTTCTATCAGCGTTATTTGGGTTCGCGCGATACCTTGCGTGTAGCCTATATCGATCAGGCACTGGCTTTGCCTAAGCAGGTACATTCAGCCGAGCAGTTTGTCTAAGGTTGTCCTATGATCAGATCACCTCACAGTGCAGTTCGTGGCTTTACCTTAATCGAATTGATGGTGGTGATTGTGATTATGGGAATTATGGCTTCACTAGTGCTGCTGAATACCAGTGGTGTCGATCAGCGCAAAGCGATGCAGGCACGGGAAATTTTATTGGTGGACTTGCAACGGGCGCTACGCGAGGCTAATGACCAATCCAGAATACTCGCGCTTGACGTTCAATCAGCGACAGATGTCACGCCATTTCGCTATGGAATTATAGAATATCGTTCGGCAGCGCAGACTGAACCGAACCTGCAAAATGAGAAATGGCAAAATTATGCAGATTTTAAATTGCGTAGTTTGCCTGATCATATTTCCTTTCAAATTCAGGCACTGGAACAGCAGCGTTATGCCAGGGCACAAAATCGTGACCTGACTCAGGCAAATTCACCTCAATTAATCTGGCTCGGCAATGGTGAAGTCAAACCGGTGCGGATTCAGTTCTTTTTAGAAGACCGTGAAGTGGGTGCTGCGATTGAGATTGATCATCTGGGTAAAATCAATGAAATCTAGATATTTCAAGCAGAGCGCTGGGTCTGGTGTAATCAAGTTGTTTAAGGCGAGTGTTCATGGATTTGATCATGTGTGCTGCAAGCATAGGACTTCGTCTTGCGCTGCTATCGGACTTTCTTGCGTGACAATGTCGCTCAGGTCGAGTGTTTCTCGACTTAATCGTGCCTCAGGTTTTACTTTGTTGGAAGTCATGGTGGCCTTGGCAATTTTTGCAACCGCAGCTATGACCCTGACCAAAGTCGCAATGCAATATACCCAGTCGACCTCGAATGCCATTCTACGTACCAAAGCACAGTTTGTTGCCTTAAATGAAGTGGCACAAATGGAAATCAATCAGGAATGGATGGAAGGCACGGCTTCCAAACAGCTGACCCAGCAAGGTGAAACCTGGCAGATTGACAAGCGTAGTGAGCCGACGGTCAGTCCGAATGTCCAGCGAATCGAATTACAGATTAGTCTGGTTAATCAGGACAGTGGTCAGGTTGAATCTGGCATCAGCAGTCTGATGTTCTTTAATCATCGCATGAACAATACCCCATGAAGCCTAAAGGATTTACCCTAGTTGAATTAATGGTCGCAATTGCGATCTTTGCGGTGCTGTCTGCTTTGGGCTGGAAAGTTTTTGATTATATTGTCAAAACCAAAGATCAGAATGTGATTCATGAACAGCGTTTAGGTCAGTTACAGCAAACCTATCAGCAGATTCTGCGAGATACCGTACAGGCAGTACCCTTAACGGCCAATATCAATGGCGATATTCAGCCGGCTCTAGTGCTACAGAACGGACGCTTTAATTTCAGTAAAACTGGAGTGACTGACCCTTTGGAAGAGGGGATTTCCCCAGATGAGCGCATTGAATATCAGTATCGAGCTGATGAGCAGAAACTTTATCGCTTGAAATACCGGAACCTGAATCAGACAGGTCAAGATCAGCCCGAATCCAGTGTTTTATTGTCGGAAGTGGAACAATTCCAGATCGTCGTACTCAATCCGAATGAGCTCACGCAATGGCCGGACACTTCTGCTGATCTGAATCAGTTGGAGCATAAACAGCGTTTGCCTAAAGGGATTAAAATCAATTTAACCGTGAATGGTGTAAGTTATGAATGGATGTTCAGTTTATTGAATACGGACTTTTTGCTTGATACTCAGAACACCGGTCAACCCAGCTCAGAATAATAAGAAATGAAAATGAATAAAGCGATCATGATCAAGCAGCAGCAGGGCATTGCACTGATTACCATTCTGGTGATGGTAGCGCTAGCGACTATTCTGGCGGCTACGATTGCGCAACGTCAAGCTGCAACTGCTGAAAGCACTGCCTATTTGATGCGACAAAACCAGTCCTTAATGTATGCCAAAAGTGCTGAGGCCTTTTTTTCTAAATTGCTGGTCGATGATGCTGAAAATGCCGCAGAGGTCGACCATCTGCAGGAAACCTGGGCGCAGCCCATGCCAGCTTTTCCGGTAGATGACGGTTATGTCTCCGGAATAATACAGGATGAATCAGGCAAGTTTAATTTAAATAGCCTGATCACTGCCGAAGGTGCTGTCAATGAAAATGCCAAAGCATGGTTCGAGCTGATTTTAAAACGTGCCGGTTTGCAGGTACAGCTCAGTGAAGCAGTCATTGATTGGCAGGATGCAGACGAGCTGGTTAGTGGAGGCATGGGTGCTGAATCTAATTATTATCAAGGTTTGCCGAATGCCGCTTTGCCACCAAATGCAAAATTTCATAGCGTGGAAGAATTAAAGCTGGTACGCGGTTTTGAAGAGAATAAATATAAGTTGATAGCACCTTATCTGAGTACTGCACCGGTGCAGGAGAGTCCGGTCAATATTAATACGGCTTCAGCTTTTCTTTTGGCGAGTATAGATGAAAAGCTGGATGTGAATGCGGTGCAGCAATTGCTGGATCAGCGTCAGGCCAATTTGGAGTATTTTTCCAATGTATCTGATTTGTGGTCACTCGAGCCTTTCGCTCAGGTTGATGCGGATAAGCGTAATCTATTTAACAGCCTGCTTGGGGTTCAATCCAATTATTTTAAAGCCCGAATCGAAGTGGTTTTAAGTGAGCGTAAGCGCCAGTTTAGCAGCGATCTGGTTCGTCAGGACAAACAGGTTTATGTAGCCTATCGTAGCATGGCGCCATTTTAATTTTAGCTCATGAATTGTACAGGCTGGATAAGCGCAAATGCCGGGCTGATGCCTTTTCCCTATCATGCTAAACAGCAAAATTAATCCTCAAAGCTTTACTTTTGCTTTATAATCAAAATTAATTCACCTATTTTTTGACGACATTACGGCATATGTTAATTCGTAAGTTATTTAAGTTTGAGAATGCTCATATTGTGCGTAACTGCACGTCAGATCGCTGTAAGCGTTCGATCCATGGCCATAGTTATAAAGTCGAGTTATTGCTAAAAGCCTCGAAGCTAGATCATGGTCAAATGGTCTATGACTTTGGTCTGCTTAAAGGTGTGATTAAGGATTTCTTTGATTCTTTCGATCATGCCATCTGCTTTTGGCAAAATGACGATCCGGAATATATTCAGGCCTGCAAGAATTTCAGTGCGCGCTGGGTGTCTTTGCCGGTATCGCCATCAGCAGAACAGTTTTCACGTATTTTCTTCTTTCTGGCACAGCAGGTGCTGGCATCGACCGTGACTCAAAATGGTGAAGGCGATGTCGAAGTCTATTCTGTGATTGTGCATGAAACCGACACCGGCTATGCACAAAGCTTTTTAGAAGATATTCAAAATGAACAAATGGGCATCCTTAGTCTGGAGCAACTTGAGTTCTCTGAACAAGTGCAGGCTGAATGGACAGATCCGGACATGTTTGCCAAGCTCAAACAGGGCACACCATTTCATAACCCTACAGTAGATTTACAGGTACAGATTTAAAGTCTGCGTGACTTTAAATCCATTGACACAGATTTAGGATTGAAGAATGTCTTTAAATGAACAGCAACTGGCCAAGCTGAATAAAGTTCAGTTGGATGAAAGCTGGAAATATGGATTGAGTGAATTTTTGCTCAGTCCAAAAATGGATGAATTAAAAGCATTTCTCGTTGAAGAAAAAAAAGCAGATAAAATCATTTATCCTCCCAATCATCTGATTTTTAATGCTTTGAATACCACGCCGCTAGATCGGGTAAAAGTGGTGATTTTAGGGCAAGACCCTTATCATGGCCCAAATCAGGCGCATGGATTAAGCTTTTCCGTGCAAAAGGGGGTTGCATTACCACCATCTTTGCGTAATATTTTTCATGAGTTACATGCTGATGTTGGGGTTGAAAGACCGAAGCATGGTGACTTGACGCATTGGGCACAGCAGGGTGTGCTTCTGTTAAATGCAGTACTGACCGTAGAAGCAGGTCAGCCGACTTCGCATCAAAAGCGCGGTTGGGAAGAATTTACCGATCACGTCATTGATGTATTAAATGAACAGCGTGAACATATTGTCTTTATTCTTTGGGGCGCATACGCACAGCGTAAAGGACAGCGCATTAATCAAGACAAGCATCTCGTGTTAAAGGCAGCACATCCATCGCCTTTGGCCGCAAACCGTGGTGGTTTTTTTGGTTGCAAAGTATTTTCGAAATCGAATAATTACCTCAAACAACATGGCATTGAGCCTATAGATTGGCAGCTGGACGCATGAAATATTCTCCCCTTACTAAACATTATCATCCAGATTTGATTGTTGAAGAAGCGCACAATGGTTGGCGTATCGTTCGTTTAAATCGCCCGAAATCTTTGCATGCGCTGGATGAATCGATCGCTTCCGCACTTCTGGAAGTATTTCAGGATTTCCATCATGATGACAGTGTAAAAGCCATCTGGCTGGATTCAACCACACCGAAAGCGTTCTGTGCGGGTGGGGATGTGCGTAAACTGCGTCAGTTAGTGATTAATGATGAAGTCGCGACTGCCAATAAATTCTTTGAGCAAGAATATGCACTTGATCTGTTATTGCATAATTATGCCAAACCCGTTTTAGTCTGGGGTGAAGGTTATGTGATGGGCGGTGGCTTGGGCCTGTTTATGGCAGCGCCTTTCCGTTTAGTGACACCATATTCACGTTTGGCCATGCCTGAAATCAATATCGGTTTGTATCCAGATGTGGGTGCAACCCGCTTTCTGGCGGATCGTGGTGCGATTGGTTTATTCACAGGCTTGACTGGTTCGATCATGACTGCTGCGGGTGCTTATGGGATTGGTTGGGCAACGCATATTTGTGATGCACAGCGTGATTCAGTGTTGGATAAAGTCATTAATATCGACTGGGAGCATTATCCTGCGGGTGACTTCCGTGCCATTGATGACACCCTGAACAGTATGCACCGTCCGGTAGGCCCGGGACCGCTACAAAACTCTCTGGACGTGATTCATAGTGTTTGCCGTGGCATCAACTTTGAGCATGATTATGAGTCGATAATTGGCCTGAGTGATGCACGCAGTGACTGGTTGCGTCAGGCCAGTGAAAACCTGAAAAAAGGTTCACCAACCACCGCAGCCTTGACCTGGCTATTATGGCAATGGGGTAAGCAGGTGCATTCCTGGAATGAAGTTTTCGAACTGGAAGTTCAAATTTCTGACTGGAAAATCCGTCATCATGATTTTGTCGAAGGTGTGCGTGCACGTCTGGTTGATAAAGACCTTAGTCCTGAGTGGAAAAAAGGTGCAGATATGAGCTTGAAAGGGATCCTGTCTGGGAATCCTCCAGTTACGACTATTGAAAGCTGGAATGAGCTGCTCAAGCATTATGGTGTGATTTAAGCTTCAATGTCCGAAACACAATTTACAGATGAATACTGGATGCAGCGTGCTTACGAGCAGGCTGCACTTGCTGCTGCACAGGGAGAAATCCCAGTCGGGGCAATTATCGTCAGTCAGAATCAGATCATTGGTCAGGGATTTAATGCGCCCATCTCGTTGAATGATCCGACTGCGCATGCTGAAATTGTTGCACTACGTGATGCCTGTCAAAACATCCAGAATTATCGTTTACCTGATGATGCAGTGCTTTATGTGACTTTAGAGCCGTGCACCATGTGTGTTGGTGCGCTGGTGCATTCACGGGTTTCACGGGTAGTATTTGGCGCATTTGAAGCGAAAGCAGGTTCACTGGTGAGTGCGCGTCAACTGTTTGAAACCGGTTATTATAATCACGTATTTTCTTTCGAGGCAGGCTGCATGCAGCAGCAATGCTCTGAACAGCTCAGTGCATTTTTTAAGTTGCGTCGCGAGCAGAAACGACAATTCAAGTTACAAGAAAAGTTATTAAATACGCAGAAGTAAATTTACTTTATCCGCTAAAATTTTCCCACTTTCAAATATCTGCAATCTTCAGGAACAATAATGAACAGCATCCAAGTAAAAAAAGAATTCCCAGCAGCCCTTGATGATGTCTTCAATTTGATGTCCAAGCATGCCACCTATAATATTGCCTTCGCACCGATGCAGGTCGAACGAATCAAGGATTCTGCGGATGCTGAATATCCTGATGGACTCGGTTCAGTACGTGCAATGGGTATGGGGCCAGTGAAGCCGCTGAAAGAACAAATTACCTTGTTCGAGCCAAATAATCGCATCGAATATCAGATTATTAAAAATCCATTGATCAAGCATCATTTAGGCATTATTGAATTTGAAGCACTGGCTGATGACAAAACGTTAGTAACTTATACGATTGAATTGCAGGCACGTGCGCCTTTTGTGAGTAAATTAATCCTTGCACAGTTACAGGCAGCGATTAAACTAGGCCTGACAAAACTCGCAAAATCTGTTTAAACAACAACGGGAAAGCAATGACAGTTCAAATTATTACCATTGATGGTCCAAGTGGGTCTGGCAAGGGCACGTTAGCAGCGAAACTGGCTGCACATTATCAGTTTCACTTATTGGATTCTGGTGCTTTATACCGCCTTTTGGGTTTGTCATTGCATCACCATGATTTGCTGGATTCGCTAGACACGAAATTGCCAGAATGCGTACAAATCGCAACAAATTTAGATATCCAGTTTGTCAGTACCGACACCGGGGTGCAGGTGTGGCTGGATGGTGAAGATGTGTCCCAAACTATTCGAACTGAACGGGTAGGAGAGTTTGCTTCAAAAGTTGCAGCAATTCCTGAGCTTAGAACAGCGATGGTTTCACGTCAGCATGCCTTTGCACAGGCGCCTGGTCTGGTAGCAGACGGACGTGATATGGCGACAAGTATCTTCCCGAATGCTCAGGCAAAAATATATTTGACGGCCTCGGCTGAATCACGCGCGCAAAGACGTGTAAAGCAGTTGCAGGGCATGGGGCTGGATGTTAAAATAAGCGACATTTTAGCTAATATCATCGCTCGCGATAAACGAGATACGGAACGCGCTGTCGCTCCACTCAAGCCTGCGGATGATGCTTACATTATTGATAGTTCAGATTTGAATATCGATGAAGTATTCCAGCTGATGACCACTTATGTGGATCAGCAGTTAGCAAATTAACCCAATTTTATCAGCAAACGCATAGCTTGATCAGTTTTATATGGACTATGTAGATGCTTAATTAAACCGGCCTTGTCTGATCCAAGACCGCTGACTTTATCGGAAATATCATGACCGAATCTTTTGCAGCCCTCTTTGAAGCAAGCGAATTAAACCTCAACGTTGAAAAGGGTGCAGTTATCCAGGGCGTTGTAGTAAGCATTGACTCTGATTGGGTAACTGTTGACACTGGCCTTAAATCTGAAGGCGTTGTTGACCGTGCTGAGTTCTTAAATGAACAGCGCGAACTTGAAGTTCAAGTTGGCGACACTGTAGACGTAGTTGTTGAAGCACTTGACAACGGTATGGGTCAAACAGTTCTTTCTCGCGAAAAAGCTAAACGCGCAGAAACTTGGACTAAACTTGAAAAAATCTTTGAAGACGGCGAAATCGTTACTGGTGTTATCTCTGGTAAAGTTAAAGGTGGTTTCACTGTTGACATCGGTCCAGTACGTGCGTTCCTTCCAGGTTCTTTAGTTGATACTCGTCCTATTCGTGATACTACTCACCTAGAAGGCAAAGAGTTAGAATTCAAAGTAATCAAACTTGACGCTAAACGTAACAACGTTGTTGTTTCACGTCGTGCTGTTATGGAAGCTGAATCTTCAGCTGACCGTGAAGCTCTTCTTGCTCAGCTTGAAGAAGGTCAAACAGTTACTGGTACTATCAAAAATCTTACTGACTACGGCGCATTCGTTGACCTTGGCGGTATTGATGGTCTTCTTCACATCACTGACATGGCTTGGAAACGTATCAAGCACCCTTCAGAAGTTGTTGAAGTTGGTCAAGAAGTTACTGTTAAAGTACTTAAATTTGACCGCGAACGTAACCGTGTTTCTCTAGGTCTTAAACAACTTGGCGAAGATCCATGGTTAGCGATCATGAACCGTTACCCTAAAGGTTCAATCGTTAAAGCGCGCGTAACTAACCTGACTGACTACGGTTGTTTCGCTGAAATCGCTGAAGGCGTTGAAGGTTTAGTACACGTTTCAGAAATGGATCACACTAACAAAAACATCCACCCATCTAAAGTTGTTCAGATTGGTGACGAAGTTGATGTTATGGTTCTTGAAGTTGATGAAGAACGTCGTCGTATTTCTCTTGGTATCAAACAAACTCGTGCTAACCCATGGGAAGAGTTTGCTAAAGACCACGATAAAGGCGAAAAAGTTTCTGGTACGATCAAATCTATCACTGACTTCGGTATCTTCATCGGTTTACCAGGCGGTATCGACGGTCTAGTTCACTTGTCTGATATTTCTTGGAACGAACAAGGCGAAGAAGCGATTCGTCGTTATAAGAAAGGCGACACTGTTGAAGCGGTTATCCTTTCTGTAGACGCTGAAGGCAACCGTATCAGCCTTGGCATCAAGCAAATGAACAACGATCCGTTCAATGACTTCCTTGCTGCTAACGAACGCGGTGCGTTGGTTAAAGGTACTGTAACTGCAGTTGATGCTAAAGGCGCGACTGTTAAGTTAGCTGACGAAGTTGAAGCGACTCTGAAAGCATCTGAAATCAACCGCGACCGCGTTGAAGATGCAACTAAGTTCCTTGAAGTTGGTCAAGAAGTTGAAGCGAAGATCATCAACGTAGATCGTAAATCTCGCGCAATCAACTTGTCTATCAAAGCGAAAGACGAAGCTGAAGAGAAAGAAGCAGTTGCTAACTTGAAAACAGCTCCTGCTGGTCAAGACAATGGTCCTAAGACGATTGGTGACCTGATCAAAGCTCAAATGGGCAACTAAGTAAGCGTTTGAATTGTATTGTTAATGTAAGTTAACCAATACTTTTTATACAAATACTGTAAACGGTAGCGTAGTATTTAATTATTGCGCTACCGTTTTGTATTTAAACAGGTTATTATCGGGAAATAGATCCCAAGTAGCTTGATAATTAAAGAGGTCGCAGATGACTACTGAAGCACTTAATAAGTCTGACTTAATAGAGCGTATTGCGTTAAAAAATCCGCATTTGGCTGAGCCTTTAGTGGAAGAAGCAGTTAAAATTATGATTGATCAAATGATAGAAGCATTATCAACTGACAATCGTATCGAGATTCGTGGATTTGGTAGTTTTGCATTGCATCACCGTGAACCGCGCGTAGGTCGTAACCCTAAAACTGGTAAATCAGTAGAAGTGGCTGCAAAAGCAGTTCCGCACTTTAAACCAGGCAAGGCACTTCGTGACGCTGTGAACGAGTCTGCACAAAAATAATTGTAAATATTTTGCGGGGTGTTCATGCGTTACGTTCTGGTCATTCTTTTATTGGTACTGTTTGGTTATTCATTAGCTTTGGTTTTGCAAAACGGTACCGAATTGTCAGTGGACTTGTTATTTACTCAAGTTCCCGCAATGCGCCTGGGATTATTACTTCTCCTCACGTTATCTTTAGGTGTCGTTTTGGGCCTGTTATTGGGCGTTCAGATCTTCCGGGTTTTTCAGACGAATTGGGAAATTAAACGACTGCGTAAAGACATTGAACATCTACGTAAGGAACAGTTGAATACAGCCAAGTTAATGGCCGCTGAAGCAGCAGCCCATACCCGGCATGAAAAAACTGTATTAGATATTACCAATGAAAATCAAAGCCCATTATAATGGGCTTATTTTTTGCCTATATGAAGGGGTAATCTCTTGAGTATCATCGTCGCACTAGATGCCAAAAGCCAATTTGATGCCTTAGCCATTGCAGAACAGTTAGATCCTGCCTTGTGTCGACTTAAAGTTGGTAAAGAGTTATTTACCCATGAAGGTCCAATTATTGTCAAAGCACTTCAAGATAAAGGCTTTGATGTATTTCTGGATCTGAAATTTCATGATATTCCAAATACAACAGCACAGGCAGTATGCGCGGCAGCAGATTTGGGTGTGTGGATGGTCAATGTGCATGCCTCAGGTGGCCGCAAGATGATGGAAACCTGTGTAGAGCGTTTGCAAGCGGGTAATTATAAAACTCAGTTGATTGCAGTGACTGTATTGACGTCAATGGGCCGTGAAGACTTGAAAGATATTGGTCTGGATATTGAGCCAAATGAGCATGTAAAACGTCTGGCACAACTGACAAAAGACAGTGGTCTAGATGGGGTGGTTTGCTCAGCTCAAGAAGCGAAAATGTTACGTGAAACGATTGGAAAAGACTTTGCATTAGTGACACCCGGCATTCGTCCAGAAGGGTCGAATGCAGATGACCAGAAACGTATTGTGACACCGAAACAGGCAATGCTAGATGGCTCAACACATCTGGTAATTGGTCGCCCGATTACCCAATCTAAAAATATGCGTCAGACTTTGAAAGATATTTTGGCAACGCTTTAATACGGTTTGAATGACAAAAAGCCTTTCAGTCGAAAGGCTTTTTTTATATATTGAAAAAATGGTTATAAAATAAAAAGGAAAAATGATGACTTCATCTGAACCACAATTAGAAAAAGTACAGAATGACGTGATTCAAAATATTCAACAGGCAGAACAGCTTAAGCAACAAGAATAGCAACAACAGCAGGCAAGCTCAGCAGATCGGACAGCGGGGATCGATGTGGTCAGTTTGGCATCTGATGCCATCAGTCTTGCTTCGGATGTTATTGAAACAGTAGGCGATGCCTTAAGTGATATTGATTTAAGTTTTTAGTCAGCCCTCTCGGCCTACTTGCTTGTGCTTCGTTTTAAAATTCTGCTTTTAAACTGAATCAGGGAGGAGAGTTCCTCTTTATAAAAGAGGAATTTAGTGAGATTGAGAAAGTGGTAAAGTAATTAAATCGCTGCCAGTACACTCACCATGACTGGTGCTAACAGTGACAAAATAAAACCACTGACCATGGCATGTGGAATAAAATCATGCCCACAGGCCTGTTTAACCATCGGTAGAGTCACATCCATCGCAGTTGCACCCGCTGCGGAAATGGCGGATCTTGGGTATCTCCAGCCCATACAATACATGAGTAAGATGGCAAAAATTTCTCTAAACAGGTCATTCATTAGCGCGATACTGCCGAGTTCTGCATTTCTGAGTTCTGTTACGACAACACCTGACATTGAGTAAAATCCATAGCCTTGTGACAGCATGATCAAATCTTTTAGACTGATGTCTGTATTCCAGAATGAATAAAGCATGACTGCAAATAATGAACCAAAAATACAACCAATCGGAACTAAGAGAATTTTAAAATTTAACCAGGAACGATCTAAAGGTGAATAAGCCAGATCCAGGCCAATCATGAACATAAATACCAGCAACAAATGCCAGGTGCTGATTTGCAAGGATAGATCAAACAGATTCAAGCCCGCATGTAAACAATATCCACCTGCGAGAGCTAAAAAAGCATAGCTCATATTCAGCAAGGATTTAACTACCAGATCGAGAGATACCCGGCCTGAACTCGGAAGAAAACCTGCCCATTTAAATAGTAGGTAACAAAATGCAAAAGCGCCCAGTGAGGTTAGAAAGGCAATACTAATTGACGTACTCAAAATCTGGAGAGGATGCTGTAATTCATCTACCAGTTGTGAAAATTCAAAGGCAATTGCAATCAATAAAACATAGCTAAAATAGGGCAATAGCTTGAAACAGATTTTAATAATCGAAATCGGAATTCGTTTTGCCATGGCAAAACCGAGTGCTAGACAGAATAGAAGCTGAAAGATAAGCCAAAGCGATTGCATAAGTTTAATGGATTGAAAAAATTACCTATAAATTATGCCACCGCTTGATGTCAGATGGTAAAAAGCTTTTAGGCGACTTTATTCAATAATCGATAATCTGCGGCATTTGGCTTTTTTGTTTTGAGCCAGTATTTCCAAGTATAAGTTGGCCATAAGGCAAAGTTCTTGCCGCCTTCCTGCTGATACCAGCTGACGCAGCCAAATTGCCACACAGTCTTTTCAAACATATGTTGCACCTGCTGATTAAATGCATCCTGTGCCTGGTCTTTGACCATGATGGCATCGCTTTGGGATTGATCGACCAGTTGCATCAATTGCAAAATATATTCAACTTGTGCCTCAATCATAAAAATGACAGAGTTGTGTGCCAATAGGGTATTTGGCCCCAGTAACTGAAACAGGTTTGGAAAGTCTTTCACGCAAATTCCATAATAGCTTTCAGCACCTTGTTTCCACATTTCATTCAGTTCTACGCCATCAAGCCCGGTACATTGAAAATTCTTCATATAGATACGTGGATCGGTAATGAATCCGGTGCCATAAATCAGACAGTCAATCGGCCGCTCTTTTCCATCTTGTGTAATGATACTGTGTTCAGTCAGTTCCTGAATCTTCTCGGTCACCAGTTCCACATTATGGCGGTTAAACGTCGGGAAGTATTTATTTGAAACCAGAATACGTTTGCAGCCCATGATGTAATCGGGAGTTAGTTTCTTGGCCAATTCAGGGTTTTTGACCTCATATTTAATGAATAGTTCTACCAGTTTTTGGGTGAATTTCATAATGCCCGGTTTGACAATCGGTACCACACGCGATTCATTTGACCAATACAGGCGGGCACGGTGTAGCTTTCTAAACCAGTCATATTTTTTAAAGAGTTTCTTTTCAAGATTCGGGTAGGCACGTTCATCCCGAGGAATGACCCAAGCCGCAGTACGTTGCATGACATACAGTTGTTTGCATTTCGGGGCAATTTCCGGAATATATTGAATGGCGCTGCCACCTATTCCAATCGATGCGACATTTTTGCCAGTCGGGTCATAAGTGTGATCCAATTGCGCAGAATGAAAGACTTTGCCTTGGAATTTCTCAATACCGAGAATATCTGGGATTTGCGGAATATGTAAAGGTCCGGAAGCGAATATAACAAACTGGGCTTCAAGGATACTTTGATCCTGTAGCTGTAATTGCCATAGACAGCGTTCTGCCTGGTAATGTGCTGCCAGCACTTCGGTATTTAAACGGCAAAAAGCACGCAGATTATAATCGGTCACCAGATCCTGAATATAAGAAAATATCTCGGGTGCTTCCGCATAACGTTTGGACCAATTGCTTTTCGGTGCGAATGACAAGGAATATAAATGTGATTGCACATCACAGGCTGCTCCAGGGTAGTGATTGTCCCGCCAAGTTCCGCCAAAATCGCTACCTTTTTCAAGAATAATAAAATCATAAATACCATGCTGTTGTAAACGTATTGCCATGGCAATCCCTCCGCAACCAGCTCCAATAATGGCAACTTTAGTATGAGGATGGGAACGTGTAGCGGTGGCATAATCTAGCATCAGTAAATTTCTTACTTATTTTAATGTTGGATATTTATCGTAATTTGCTCCTTGATGATTAGATAGAAAATTGATCTAAACGGCAATAGCCGACACATTATTTTTATAGTACAACTAGAATAATCACATTGTATTTGTATGGTTATGAAACGTTCTGTTCTCAGTCTGATGTATTTGATTCAAGGAATGCGCAAGGCTGGCATGGAGGTCGATCAGAAACTGCAAAACATTGGGCTGCGTGTAGATGCCTTTGATCCAAGCTCGGTGATCCATCCGAGTCTGGAACATGATGTGCTTAAGGTGGTGGGACAGGAAATCCAACCTGAACAGGGATTATTGATTGGCCAGCATTATGCTTTGGCAGGTTATGGTCCCTTACTCATGTTGCTGGTGACCAGTCCTACGGTACGTGATGCATTGAATCAGGTGATCCGTTTTCAGCAGTTGACGCATTTGACCGGTCAGTTGGCCTTGCAGCAAAGCGAGCATCATAGCGCGCTATGTTATCGAGCCAAGCAGCAGGATGATCATTTGAGAATGTTGCTGGCACAGGCAGAGATTTCCGGAACGTTTAAGTTTATCCGGGAAATCTACAAATTGATGGGCTTATCCAAACCTGATTTGCGGATCGAGTTGCCATTTGCCTATCCAGAAGATCTGAATACCTTAAAGGTCTACCATGATTATTATGGAACACAGGTACAGTTTGATGCATCTCGGGCAGCATTCTGGTTTGATGAAGCAGTGCTGGATATTAAAATTCCTTCTGCAGATGCGGTCACTTTTGCCGTCTATGAAGCCAAATGTCTGGCTGAACTGGAACGCTTGCAACAGGATGAGCAGACGCCGACTGTGGTGCAGCGCGTGCAGGATTATCTGGAGATCCAAAGCGGCCTGATGCCGAGCATGGCTGAAACGGCACAGGCGCTGAATATCCCGGAACGAACCTTACGGCATCAGTTACAGCAGTGTGATACCAGTTATAAGCAGATTCGCGAAGAAATTATTAAAGATAAAGCTTTGCGACTGATTGAATACAAACAGTATTCGATTGAAATGATTGCAGAATTATTAGGCTATTCCGAGCCGGCTGCTTTTAACCATGCCTTTAAACGCTGGTTTGGGCAAAGTCCTCGGCAATATATAAAATAGCCTAAGCTTGTTTATGCCAAAGTGTTATAGCGTGTTGATTAAACTCCGCTATAATTAAATTGATCCCAAATAGTACGAAATTCTATGTCCGATTTTAATTCACAGCACAGCACCGCTTTTAGTCCGATTTCTCCTGCAGAACGTTATGCGCAAGCGATCTCTTCGGGACAGTTTATGCCTGATGAAGCACAGGCAATGGCAGTACATGAACTGAATCGTGTTTGGCTGGAATTGATTCAGCGTTTTAAGGCATCGAAAAAAGCATTTCGCCGTTTTCGTCGTCAGACGTCTCCCAAAGGCGTGTATATGTGGGGCGGAGTAGGACGTGGCAAAACCTGGCTCATGGATCAATTTTACGATTCGATTCCGTTTCGCCGTAAAACCCGGATGCATTTTCATCATTTTATGCAGCATGTGCATCGTGAGTTAAACAAATTATCCGGACAGCGTAACCCGCTAGATATCGTGGCGGATCGGATTTATAAAGAAGCGGTCATCATCTGTTTTGATGAATTCTTTGTATCCAATGTGACGGATGCGATGATTCTGAGCGATCTGTTCCAGAAGCTGTTTGAACGCGGTATTACTTTGGTTGCTACCTCGAATATCGCACCGGACGGTTTATATAAAAACGGCATTCATCGTGACCGTTTTATGCCAACCATCGAACTGGTCAAGAAAAATTGTGTGGTCTTAAATGTTGATGCCGGAGTCGATTACCGTCTACGGGTTTTGAAACAGGCACAACTGTTTAAATTCCCGTTAACGCATGATCATAAAAACTGGATTGCACAGCGTTTTAGCGCTTTGATCCAGACTCAGACCTGTTCTGAAGAACCGATTATCATCAACAACCGTATTGTCGAAACCGTGTCACATACTGAAGATGTGTTGTGGTGTGAATTTTCTGAGCTCTGTTTAAAACCACGTAGTCCGGCTGATTTTATTGAAATCGCCAATATTTATAATACGGTTTTGGTTAGCAATGTGCCGCACCTGACCGATTTTCTGAATGATGGAACACGCCGTTTTATTTATCTGGTCGATGAATTTTATGACCGCGGCGTCAAGTTACTCTTAACCTCGGAAGATAATATCGTGGATATTTATCAAGGTGAAAAACTGGCCTTTGAAATTGAACGGACCCGTTCCCGTTTGCTGGAAATGCAGTCGGATGAATACCTGAATTCTGAACATCGCCAGATTGAGAAAATCGCCTCCGTGAACGGAGAGTAAGAATAAAAGCGCTGGTCATTCACCAGCGCTTTTTTTTAAAAAAATAACCACTTGAATTGTCGACAAGCCTGATTAAACATGGCTTAATCTTGGTCTAAATATGATCGTGTATAACTAGAATGCATAATTTTTACTCGAAAATCTGAACTTAAGTCTAATTTCTACATTTCGAAAACTTTATACACTGTCATTAAGGTATTTAGCAGAATGATATCTATTTGCAACTGACAAAGATCAAATATGTTTATGAGGGTATTCATATTGGAAAAAATGCTCAGTATTTAGCAATGTGATAATACTATTCAGCTAGATTTTAATCGGTATACTAGAATCTCTTGTATAAAAAGTAGCAATATCAGGAAAGACAATGACTGCACGTATTCAAAAAGGCAAGTTAGCGATTGCTAAAGAACTTTACGATTTCATCGAAAATGAAGCACTACCAGGTTCTGGTTTAGACAGCGAAACATACTGGAAAAACTTTGAACAAGTCGTTGTTGATCTTAGCCCTAAAAATAAAGCACTTTTGGCTAAGCGTGATGACATTCAGGCGAAAATTGATGAATGGCACCGCAATAACACATTTGAATTACAAGCTTACAAAGCTTTCTTGACTGAAATTGGCTACTTGTTACCAGAAGTAGAAGATTTTCAAATCAGCACTGAAAATGTAGACGAAGAGATTGCAGTACTGGCAGGTCCACAGTTGGTGGTACCGGTACGTAATGCCCGTTACTGCTTGAACGCTGCAAACGCACGTTGGGGTTCTTTGTACGATGCACTTTATGGCTTCGATGTCATCTCTGAAGAAGATGGCGCGGAAAAAGGCAAAGGCTATAACCCGAAACGTGGTGAAAAAGTTGTCGCATTTGCAAAGAATTTCCTCGACGAAACTTTTCCACTTGCACAAGGTTCGCATGCAGACGCAACTCAATACGCAGTTGAAGCTAATGCACTGGTTGTTACCCTAAAAGATGGTTCAAAAACAACTGTGGCAGATGCGGCTAAATTCGTTGGTTACAATGGCGAAGCTTCAGCACCAACTGAAATCGTATTTAAAAATAATGGCCTGCACGCTATTGTGCAAATTGATGCCAGCAGCCCGATTGGCCAAACTGATGCCGCTGGTGTAAAAGATGTAGTTCTTGAAGCTGCGGTTACGACCATTCAGGACTTGGAAGACTCGATTGCAGCTGTTGACGCTGAAGAGAAAGTAGAAGGCTACCGTAACTGGTTAGGCCTAATGAAAGGTACTTTAGAGGAGTCTATTGAGAAAAACGGTAAAACTGTTACCCGTAAACTGAATGAAGACCGTACTTTCAAAAATGTAGAAGGTGGTGAAACTAAAGTTCACGGCCGTTCATTGATGTTGCTGCGTAATGTTGGTCATTTAATGACGAACCCTGCGATTCTGGTAGATGGCGCAGAAATCTATGAAGGCATCATGGATGCATTGGTTACGCCATTATTGTCTTTTGCAGATATCAAAGGTGAAAACACCATCAAGAACTCGCGTCAAGGTTCAATGTATATCGTTAAGCCGAAAATGCACGGTCCTGAAGAAGTGGCATTTGCCGTTGAATTGTTTGAACGTGCAGAACAGGCACTCGGCTTACCTGCAAAAACTTTAAAAATCGGGATTATGGATGAAGAACGCCGTACTTCTGTGAACTTGAAGAACTGTATTGCACAAGCCAAAGATCGTACCATCTTTATCAATACAGGTTTCATGGACCGTACCGGCGATGAAATCCATACCTTTATGGAAGCTGGTCCATTCGTTCGTAAAGGCGAAGTAAAAGGCCAAATCTGGTTCCCAGCTTATGAAAACCGTAACGTGATGATCGGTCTGCAAGCAGGTTTACGTGGTAAAGCACAAATCGGTAAAGGCATGTGGCCAAAGCCAGACATGCTGCTTGACATGTACAAAACCAAAACTGAACATCCTGAAGCGGGTGCGAGCTGTGCATGGGTTCCATCACCTACAGGTGCGGTGATTCACGCGATTCACTATCACCAGATTAATGTTGCAGACCGTCAGCAAGAGCTATTGTCGACTCAACCTTTATCTCTGGATGATTTGTTGACACCGCCATTGGCGAAAGACACCAACTGGTCTGAAGAAGAAAAAACCAAAGAACTCGAAAATAACTGTCAAGGTATCTTGGGTTATGTCGTTCGTTGGGTAGATTTGGGTGTAGGTTGTTCTAAAGTTCCAGACATCAATGATGTCGGTTTAATGGAAGACCGTGCGACTTTACGTATTTCTTCACAACATGTTGCGAACTGGTTGCGTCACGGTATCGTAAGTCGTGAACAGGTAGAAGAAGTCATGCAACGTATGGCGAAAATTGTGGATGAGCAAAATGCCAATGATCCACTGTATACACCAATGTCTGCTGACTTTGCCAACAATATTGCATTCCAGGCAGCATCTGACCTGATCTTTAAAGGTGGTGAGCAGCCATCAGGTTATACCGAGCCGCTTCTACATGCAGCGCGTTTAAAGTTAAAAGGTTATACAGGTGATTAATCCTGTCTAGCTTAAAAAAGCCTCTTCGGAGGCTTTTTTATTGTCTAATGGTAAGCCGCTGTCGTTCTGACTAGAAATTTTCCAGCCGAACTTTTAAAGTGGGGCAAAGCATGCGAGGAAACAATAAAATGACAACGGTATATCAAAATTTAGACCAGCAGTTTATTCATGGTCAGTGGCAAGCCGGTACTTCAACCAGAACAATAAAAAATATCAACCCCTATACCCAGAGCGAAATTTTTAGTATGCCAGCTGCCAGTTCTGTCGATGTCGACAGTGCTTATACCGCAGCAGAGCAGGCTTTCCAGCAGGGGGGCTTGAAATCCATTGAAGTACGTAAAACAGTGCTGCAAAATTTAATCGCGATCATTCAGCAGCGTCGGGACGAAATCATTGACTGGCTCATTATTGAATCAGGCAGTACGCGCATTAAAGCCGGCGTTGAGGTGGATGCTGCTCTGGGCATCATTCAGGAAAGTCTGGCTTTTCCAGACTGGATCCAAACAGAACAGCTGGAAAGTAAGGATCCGGCACGTAAAAGTATGGTTTTGCGCAAGCCCTTAGGCGTGATTGCTGTCATTAGTCCATGGAACTTTCCATTTCATTTATCCTTACGTTCAGTGGCAACTGCAATTGCCTGTGGTAATACCGTTGTGCTGAAGCCAGCCAGTGATACACCAGTGACTGGCGGCACCTTAATCGGTAAATTATTTGAAGAGGCAGGTTTGCCTGCAGGTGCACTGAATATTGTTGCCGGTGCTGGCAGTGAAATCGGGGATTATTTTGTTGAGCATTCAGTGCCGAAAATGATTTCATTTACCGGTTCGACTGAAGTGGGGAAAAGTGTAGGCAGTAAAGCCTTGGCCAGTTCCCGAATCAAGCGTCTGGCACTCGAACTGGGTGGCAATGCACCTTTGGTCATTCTGGATGATGCCGATCTTGATCTTGCGGTTGAACTAACGCTGATGGGGCGTTTTATGCATCAGGGACAAATTTGCATGAGTACTAACCGGGTCATTGTTGATACCTCTATTCATGATGCTTACGTAGATAAGCTTCTGGATCGGATCAAAATGATTCCGGTGGGTGATCCAAATCTGGAAGATACAGTGATCGGTCCGATCATTAACCAGAGTCAGGTTGAAAAGCATCAACAGATCATTCAAACAGGGAGTGAGCAGGGCGCACAACTGGTGTATGAAGGGGGAATCAAAGGAAATCTGGTTTATCCACATATTTTTATTGATGTCGCGGAAGATTCCGATCTGGCGCAGCAAGAAAGCTTTGGGCCGATTTTACCTATCTTAAAAGCCCGGGATGAAGCACATGCTTTAAACCTAGCCAATGCGACCGAGTTCGGTTTATCCAGTGCAGTATGTACCTCAAACATCGAGCGAGGCACTGCTTTTGCCGCACAACTGGATATTGGGATGACACATATTAATGGCGTTAGTGTTGCAGACCAGTCAAATGCACCCTTTGGCGGCGAGAAAAATTCAGGATTGGGTCGTTTTAATGGCCGCTGGATTTTTGAGGAATTTACCCGGACACATTGGTTGACTGTCCCGAATTCATAACAGTCAACGCGCCTAAAACTATAGAAATACGACAGGCTTCGACTTGGCATCACGCTATAATCTTATGGTCGAATGATTTACATATATGAACCATGTGTGCCAACTTTAAGCCTTTAACCTTAGAACAGTTGCATAACCTGGGATTGCCAGAAATTCCTTTTGAATATCCAGAGGAGGTCTATCCCAATTATGCTACACCGCTTTTATTTCATTCAGCTCAAGGACTGGAATGGCGTTCTGTGAATTTTGGACTCATTCCGAAATGGGCAGAAGACAAAACTATAGGCACCAAGACCTATAACGCCAGAAATGAAACCTTACTGCAAAAGCCCACTTTTGCTGAGGCCACTGCCAAATGTCATTTTGGCGTCATTCCGGTATCGGAATTTTATGAGTCCAAATATTTTGACAATAAACCGCAGCGTTGGGGTGTAAGACGTAAAGATGGTCAGGCGACTTTTATTGCAGCTGTGTATGAGATTGCTCGGGTACAAGGGGAAATTGTACGCTCTGCCAGTATGATTACCATGGATGCAATTGACCATCCCATGATGAAGGAGTTTCATGAGCCGGGTAATATCAAACGCTCGGTTATTGTGATTCCACAGCAGCGACTGCAAGAATGGCTAACGCTAAGGCATCCGGATATTCGTAGCTTTGTAGAGGGCTTTCCGGTAGAAGATTTTGAATGCTCACATGTACCAAAAGAAAAAATCAAAAAAGTCAGTCCACAACTGAACTTTTTTGATTTTTAGAAAGCTCTGGCGAATTATTTATTATTATAAAGTATGCGCCAATTCGCCAGCGTCTATTTAAAATAAAAAGTAGGTCTTTAACGAGCTAAATTTTTGAAAATATGACGTAAACTTTCCATGGTTTTTTCAATTTGCAAAGGCGTCAGGCCTTCAAATGACTGTTCCAGTACGACATTGGTCAGATCATTGATCTTATGTGTCATTTGCATGCCTTTGTCAGTCAAAAATACTCGGGTAATCCGTGCGTCATCCTCACATGAATAGGTTTCAACCAGACCTTCGTCTTTTAAGCGGTAGACAATTTTAGTCGTGGTCGACATTTTAGAAACAACCATCTCTGACAAATCAGAAACACTGGCATGCGGTTTGGCTTTTAGTGCAAGAAGGATGCGGCGGCGGGAATTGTCAACACCATACTTTTTTAGTGCATGATCGACATTAACGACGTATTGAGCATGAACCTGAGTTACCCAATAATATGGAAAGTTTTCTAAATTAAATTCTTCCGTACACGGCAAAAATTTTGCATATTTCTTAGTCATGAAATGTTCCTTGTATTTATTTTTCTAGGGCCCGTTCATTTTATGAAAAAGTTTATGCATATTTCAACCTTTATTTTAAAAATGTTAAAGCGCTAACACTTTTTAGTTTTGCTTAACATCCCAAGGAGTTGATTAGTTCTGCATGTGAGCCTTATCTGGCGCGAAGATTGTTCTTTAAAATCGGATGAAAGGCGATAATATTTTGTATAAATTTAATTCCTCATTATGTATTTCGTGAGTAGAAATGTTTTCCAAGACTTTTTATTGTTCTTAAGCAGCCTGTCTGAATAGGTTTTAATGCAAATAATTGTATTTCAATAAATTAATCGATTTAAGAAATATAGGGTGATTGAGTGGTTTTAGTCAATATAGTAAATGATTATTTACAGCTATATTTTTAAGTGATTGTTCTTTCAATAAAAAAATAGTTTATGCTCTAATCTTTAAGTGACCTTAAAAGTAATGGTCTAATCAAACTAAATTCTGTTTATTTTTAATTCAATTCGAATAAATGATGTAGAAAAAATTAAAATTAATCAGTTTCAGCATCAATCAGTTGATCATAAATTCTCAATAAAACATGATCATGTAATTTTTTTGTAAATTAATACATTACAAAATACTCAGTTTATGCATAATGGAATAGTCTTAAGTTGCATAGGTTAAATTTTAATGGATCCCTCGCCGTGCGTTGATCTTCCATCTCTATTTCTAGCTTACTCGAACGGGGTAATTCTCTAATGGAATTTTTATTAGATCCCGGAATCTGGGTGGGTTTAATTACACTTATTATTCTTGAAATCGTTTTAGGTATTGATAACCTAGTCTTTATTGCCATTCTGGCTGAAAAATTACCCCCAGAACAGCGTGATAAAGCCCGTGTCATTGGTTTATCTTTAGCGTTACTTATGCGTTTAGGATTGTTATTTGCAATCTCTTGGTTGGTTACTTTAACCGAACCGTTAATTACCATATTTGAAAAAACCTTCTCAGGACGTGACCTCATCCTTTTGGGAGGCGGTTTATTCCTTGTCTATAAGGCAGTAGGAGAACTACATGAGAAGATGGAAGGTAAACCCGAAGTCAAAGTCACGACAAATGTAGTTTATGCAAGCTTTACCGCAGTTGTAGTGCAAATTATTATTTTAGATGCAGTTTTTTCTTTAGACTCAGTCATTACCGCAATTGGTATGGTCGACAACATCTATGTGATGATGATTGCCATGGTGGTTGCAATGTTGGTGATGTTACTTGCATCTAAGCCATTGACTGCTTTCGTAAACCGTCATCCAACAGTGGTAATTTTATGTTTAAGCTTCTTACTGTTAATTGGTATCAGCTTGATTGCAGAAGGTTTTGGCTTCCATATTCCAAAAGGCTATATCTATTCAGGTATTGGTGTTGCTATTGCTATTGAGGCGTTTAACCAGTTTGGTCAGCGCAATGTTGCAAAACATGAAGCAAAAATTCCATTACGTCATCGTACTGCTGACTCGATTTTAAAATTGATGGGCGGCCGAGTAGAAACCAGCAGTCCAGATATGAATGCTGAAGCACAAGAAACCTTTGCAGATGAAGAGCGCTATATGATTGGTGGCGTGCTCACTTTAGCGGAACGTTCTGTAGCATCTATTATGACACCGCGGGGCCATATTTCTTGGGTAAATCTTGATGATAGCCCAGAGCAGATTCGTGAAAAAATCTTGTCGGTGCCGCATAGTCTGTTTCCAGTCTGTCGTGGCAGTCTGGATAAGGTGATCAGCGTTGTTCGTGCCAAAGAATTGCTGGATGTATTGGAAGAACCAGAAGCGTTAAAAGCACTGATTAAGCGTCATCGTCCTATTTTTATCTTTGAAAATATGAAGGTTATTGATGCAATTAATACCTTGCGGACTTCTAAAGGTTCTTTGGTTCTGGTGAGTGATGAGTTTGGTCATGTACAGGGTCTGATTTCACCACTAGATGTATTTGAAGCGATTGCAGGGGAATTCCCGGATGCAGACGAACAGCTAGATTTAGTTCGTGTGGATGATACGCACTGGATTGCATCAGGCATGTTAGATCTTTATCAGCTTGAGCTTGAGCTTGGCATGATTGATCTGATTGATGAAGATGCTGGTTATATCAGTGTGGCGGGTTTGATTCTGGATAAAACCAACAGTACGGTTGAAGTGGGTACCGAGTTAAATTATCAAGGTGTTCAGTTCAAAGTCACTGAAATTGAAAGCAATCGTATCAAGTCGGTCAGCATTCATTACGCAGGTTAAACAGGTGTTTTAAACACTTTGTTTGTTCAAATCTTAAAAGTCAGTTGCTTTGGTGGCAGCTGGCTTTTTTAATGCATGTCTGTTGAATGTGGCTCATTAAAATAATATGAGCCTTCGTTTAAACTGATTTTTATCAGTTTATTCATACTATTAGTCATGTTCCCGATTGAGCTGAATATCCGGATATTGCAGTGAGATTTTGAAGCCGAAAAAGTCAAGTCAGCAATCGAAAATAAGCATGATCAAGCATCAAATATTGATTCATGTAACCTGTTAATCAAAACTTAAAAGTCATATTTAAATACTGACAAAAAATTGAACTACAATTCACATGAACTAGATGTGCATGATGCAAACAGATCTTAAGTAAAATGGAAATCGTTTGTGTGGAAATCATTAGATAAGTTGTATGAAGCCTACTCAGTTCAGAATAAAACTACTCAAAAATGATCTCCGAAAGAGCTAGACAAAACATTTCTAAGGAGATCAATAGAGCAAATGGGCAGGATCAATCTAAATAGGGGCGTTTATCTATTCAGGAGAACAAACACCCTGTGAAGCGACCAGTAAACTAAATGGATTCTGGCAGAATTTTAAAGTTGGCGTATTTTCGGATTGTTTCAGTATTGAGTTGGTGGATTTCATCCAGAAAGGCGACATTAAAACTGCCTAACTGTTGCGCACGTTCAAATGCCAATTGACCGGCAATTGCAAAATGTACATGCGCAGTCAATGCAGCAAGGGCTGGGGACGTTACTGCACTATAGGCAGCAATTAGTGCCCCGAGTGCACATCCCATCGCCGTGATTCGGGGCTGTAAAGCAGAACCGCCTGACACCTGTATCACAGGATAGTCTTTCGAAATAATGTAATCAGATTCACCGGAGATTGCGATGCATTCACAATGATCCAGCAAACTTTGCGCCTGTAAATAAACGTCCGCACTATCTACCGTGCTGTCGACACCTTTGGATTCGATTTGCTTACCGGCCAAAGCCCCAATTTCAGAAGCATTGCCTCGTAAAATCGTAGGTTGGGAATGCATCAACTGATCTACGATGCTAGAACGCCAGTGCAGCACTGTTCCATAACCGACCGGATCAAGCACCCAGGGTTTTTGCAATTGATGTGCAGTTTTCGCAGCAATCTGTATCGCCTGAACCTGCTCTGTCGTCGGTGTACCCAGATTCAGACTGATCGCTGCAGCAATCTTGGCAAAACTTTCAGCTTCAAACGGATTGTCGATCATGGCCGGAGATGCATGTGCAGCCAGTACAATATTGGCGACATAGTTACTGGCCACCGTATTGGTAATTATATGTAACAGGGGCTGCTGTTGCTGAAGTTTCAACCAGGCCTCACAGATCTGATCCAGAAGCGTTTGCTGTAGTGCTTGCGTAGAAGTCGTCAT
This sequence comes from Acinetobacter lwoffii, assembly GCA_002332985.1. Classification (GTDB taxonomy): domain Bacteria; phylum Pseudomonadota; class Gammaproteobacteria; order Pseudomonadales; family Moraxellaceae; genus Acinetobacter; species Acinetobacter lwoffii_N. The sequence continues at coordinate 57,252 of DDAT01000019.1, forward strand.
AATGGTTATTTAGAAGAAGAGAAAGATTCGTTGTATTCGGTCAGCGGGTAAAATAGTGGTCTTGATGCTTGCAGCTACGACAGAACAGGCTGACATAATCACTGGCATCATAATCCACCGACAGTTCCTGTGAGCCGCAGTGCATACAACGTTTTTGGGAATAAAATTTCAGGCGAGGTTCGATCTTATGCCACGAACGCCACACCGGCTGAAAGAAGATATTTTCATCATAGCCCAGAAAACGGTAAAACAAGATTTCGCTCATCTTGCTAAATGCCAGTTGAGGTGGTCGAGGCAAAGTAGAGGTTTCCCATTTTTCCGTCACGGAACGTTCGCGATACTGCTGTAAGGTTTTTTTCAGCAGATTGGTATTAATAAAGTTTTCATTGCGAGGCTTAAGGGCTTTTTGTTTATACAGATATTCAAGTCCTGTTTGTACCAGATAATAAATCTGGCCCACAGCAAGTACATCCAAAAGTCGATAGCAAAAGGTCTGAAAGCTCTGATTTCCGGCAATCTGCACATTCCAGCTACGGCAATAGAATTGGGCAAACTGAATAATTTCTTCATACAGCAGGCAATAGAGTGCATCTTTGACTTCATCTGCACTTTTAAAGGGCACACCTTGGCTCAGGTTTTGATAAAACCAATTGCGCAGCTGCTGGGTAATGCTGAACAGGGTCGGTTCAGAATAGCCATCCAGTCGCACATTTATATAATAATGCTGATTTTCCTGCTGGAGATCTTTGGGAATCAGAACCTGATCCCTGATTAGGATTTTTACCAGACCATGTTGGAACAGATAATTGGGACTGATGGAATAATATCGAATTTGATGCCAGTCAATATATTCACGGTGCTGACTATATTCCTGCACCTGTTCATCCAGAACCGAAAGTAAAAACAGCTTATTGATAAAACTGAGCTGATTCAGCTCAAGAACCGGCCGATCCTGCTTTTTATGATATTGACGGTTTTCCTGTAAACGGACTTCCTTGAGCATGCGTTTACGCTGCGCCAGACAGTGGTCGCAATAACAATTGTGCTTTTGATCGGAATACAGCTGATGCTGACAATGGCTGCATTCGTGATAGCTCAGTTCCTGATCATATTGCTCTGCCTCAATCCAATACATCGATGCCTTACACAGCGGACAGTGGGTACTTTCATCAAGCTGTTTTTGCAGAACACTGAATACCATGGTCGCGAGCAACTCTAGAATGGAAGGGCATTTGATTATACACGGCTGATGAGATGCAAACGTAGTGGACTGGTGCAATTTTTCTAAATTAAAATTAGTCACCCAAACAGGAGAAGAGCTACCGAAGTAGCTCTGATTTTAAAAACATGAAATGACGTTTTTTAAACCGGGCAGGGTAATGTGTCGTCCTCCTCGCCGCGGTGTTTGGCATGAATTAAGGCCTGAACCTTTTTAGAGGGCACTTTTTTGGCACCGAGTGCATCGTAGGTGTTGAGAATGGCAGTCACTTCATGGGCCTGAAGCGGAATGCCTTCACAGCTCATCAATAGGGCAATCACTTTATGGTCAATATTGGCCTGATCCAGGGTCTGCAAAGTTTTGATATTTTCGATCCGTACAACATGCTGTTTTAAATACATGGCTCACCTCATCATCGTTATCATTATTCTTTCATTGGAAGTGTGGAAAAACACAGTTTAACTGTAGCAAACAGTTTAACTGTAGCAAGAAGTGTGCTCATTTATTAATCAGAATTTATTCGGTACTCAGCAAATAAAATTATATATTTTTAAATCAGTTATTTATGAAAATGTAAGAAATTATGATCCTGACTATTTTTATGGCACAGATATTTCTTATGTAGAGTCGAGTGCTGCTCAATTAGGCAGAATGCATTGAAAGTGGTGCATGAAATGCCCATATTAGATCTAACAATACAAATGCACAGACAGCGTTTAAAACTTGGCGTATGATTTTGACATGAACAATGTCGAACACGATAAAAGATTAGGACAGGACATGAATATTGCGGCAAAATCGAGGATCGAAGCGGATCAAACCATTTATTTAAAAGACTATCAAAAACCTTCCTTTATTGTTGATTCCATCGACCTGAATATTCAAGTCTATAGTGACCACAGTCTGGTCAGCAGCAAGCTGGAAATGCAGCGTCAGACTACTGGAGATCTAGTTCTGCTTGGCCGTGATCTGGAGCTGCAATCGATTCGGTTAAATGGTCAAATCCTGAATGCAACTGACTACAGTCTTGATGCTGAACAACTGGTGATTGCCAATGCGCCCGATCAAGTGTTGCTTGAAATTGTGGTTAAAATTCATCCTGAAAGTAATACGATGCTGGAAGGTTTATATCAGGCCAGTTCAGATCTGTTTGTGACCCAAAATGAACCAGAAGGGTTCCGTAAAATTACTTTCTATCCAGACCGTCCAGATGTGTTGTCAGTCTTTACGACGCGTGTCGAAGCAGACAAGAAATATCCGGTCTTGCTCGCGAATGGTAACCTGCTAGAAACCGGTGAAGTCGATGCCAATCGTCACTATGCCATCTGGCAGGACCCGACCAAGAAACCGAGCTATTTGTTCGCCTGTGTCATTGGTGATTTGGCAGTGATGAAAGATTCTTATGTCACATCGGAAGGCCGCAATGTAGCTCTGGAAATCTATGCAGAAGAAAAAGATATTCCAAAATGCAAAATCGCCATGGAAGCGCTCAAACATTCCATGCGCTGGGATGAGGAGCATTATGGTCTGCCTTATGATCTGGATAACTACATGATCGTGGCGACAAGTGCATTCAACATGGGTGCCATGGAAAATAAAGGTCTGAATATCTTCAATACTTCATGCGTGCTGGCCGATGAAGAGTACACCACTGATGCCGCCATCATGCGAGTGCAGTCAGTCATTGCGCATGAATATTTCCATAACTGGACTGGTAACCGGATTACCTGTCGTGACTGGTTCCAGTTGTGTCTGAAAGAAGGCTTGACCGTATTCCGTGATCAGTCTTTCTCGGAAGATTTACAGTCGGCTGCAGTACAGCGTATTGATGATGTGGCAGTTCTGAAAGCACATCAGTTCCCGGAAGATTCAGGTCCATTGTCACATCCACCGCGTCCAGATCATTTTGTAGAAATTAACAACTTCTATACCGCCACCGTTTATGAAAAAGGTGCGGAAATTAACCGCATGATGGCGACCTTGCTTGGCAAGGAAAAATTCCGTCAGGGAACCGATGAATATTTCCGCCGTCATGATGGTCAGGCGGTAACGGTTGAGGATTGGGTGGCTGCACTAACAGCAGGTTCAGGTGTGGATCTTTCAAATTTCCTGACCTGGTATAACCAGCCGGGTACGCCTAAACTTCAAGCAAAAGCTGAATATGATGTAGAGACCCAAATCTATCGCCTCAGCTTTAAGCAAAGCCTGAAAACCCATGCTAAATATCCAAATCTGAAAGCAGTACCCATTCCAGTCGCTTTGGCATTGTTTGATGCTGAAACAGGTGAGCAGCTAACGTTGAACTCTGAGGCACTCTTTGAAAATGGCGTGAAAGATGGCGTGTATCTGTTTGATCAGGATGAGGCAACGATCGAATTTAGCGGTGTGACAGCAAAACCAGTGGTGTCCTTGCTGCGTAATTTCTCTGCACCAGTGAATCTGGACTTTGACTATTCAGAAAAAGAGCTGGCTTTCCTGTTGCAATACGAGACCAATGGTTTTAACCAGTGGCAAGCAACTCAGACCTTACTCGAGCGTATCTTGCTGGATGACCAGCCTGCAGAAATTTATATCGAGGCTATGCTCAATACCTTGCCGGATGTGATTGAGAAAGATCCGCTGTTGGCATCACGTCTGTTTGATGTGCCGTCTGAAGGTTATTTAGGTAGCCGTATTGATCAGGATTATAATCCGGTCATGATTCAGGAAAAGCGTGAGGCTTTGCTGCATACCTTGGCACGTGCCTTTGGAGAAACAGCGAAAGAAACTTATCTCAATCTGGATCCTGATCTGCAATCTGAATTCTCACAAGCGATGGGTGTGCGTGCTTTAAGAAATATTATGCTTACGATGATGGCTCGTCAGGGAGATGCATTTGCCTTTGATTTAGCCCATGAGCAATATCACACGGGGAATATGTCTGAACGTTTGGGTGCGCTGAAAGTCTTGGTCTGGAATGATGCACCACAAGCAGAAGAAGCTTTGGCAGATTTCTATAGCCGCTTTGAAGATGAAGCCTTGTCTTTAGACCAATGGTTTATGGTTCAGGCAGCACATCCAAAAGCAACGGATGCAACGATTGCGTATCTGACCCAGCATCCGGATTATGATCTGGCTGTGCCTAACCGTATCCGTGCAGTGAGCGGGGGGCTGAATGCTAATCCGGTCAATACCTGGAGCTTTGGCGTGCAGCATTTTATTGGACTGGCAAAATATCTGGACGAGAAAAATCCGATTGTAGGCTCACGTTTGCTACAGGTATTGTCACGCTGGTATACCTTGGCAGAACCGCAACGCAGTGAAGTGAAAGCACAGCTTGAAACCTTAAAGCCACTGGTTAAATCTAAAAACGTGTCTGAGACACTCAATAGTATGCTCAGCGTATAACATCAATATTCATAAAAAACCGGATCGACCTGATCCGGTTTTTTATTTCCTGTTTATTTCAAACGCTGTCTTTAAATACAGTTGAATTTCCCTAAAGGCCGAGTTAAGTATCAAAGGGTGTTACAGTATGATTATATGGAAAAGAGTATTTGTTTATTAAGCTGTAAGCTAGGTAAAGGGATCTACAGATTCGCTTACTAGAGGTTGTCCAAGATATGTTAGTGAAAATTGAAGATGGTTTTTATTTAAATAGCCAGCATATTATTGCCGTACATGTCAGCAAGAATCCTGAAAATGGCTTACTTGAAATCTCCATTCAATATACGCCGCATTCCATTCAGCAGGTCGGAGAATACAAAAAAGTATTTCAAAGCCAGCTTGATGCTGAAATTTTCTTAAGTGAGTTAAATCAAAAACTTCGCTAAAAGCCTGCATCATACAGGCTTTGATCAAGCATCTTATTGTCTGACGATGAGTACTGGAATAGAGGAAAGTGCCAGAACATTTTGAGCGACACTGCCCAGCATAAGTTTTTGCAGACCTTTACGACCATGTGAACCCATAATGATCATATCGGTCGGGGATTCATTTGCAGCCTGCATAATGCCTTCTGACGGTGCCATGCCATGCAGGATTTTTGTCGTCACCTGGATGCCATCACGAACAAAGTTCAGTTTCAGTTCATTTAAACGATCAAGTGCATTTTGTTCTGCATGCATAAAGTAATCTGTGACTGCTGGAGCAACTTTGTAAAAATCTACGCCCTTAAAGGGATCTACCGCAATCACACTGAGTAAAGTGACATGGCTATGAAATACTTTGGCCAGTTCCAGGGCGTGATCTGCGGCAGCATAGGAAATCGAGGACTCATCGAGTGCTACGAGAAGATGATCATAGTTATTCATGGTGCTTCCTCATATTTATTATTGCAGTAAAGGGGGAGTGTGGTTTAAGCGAGTAAATCTCCACAGCATGTTTTGCTAGAGGTTCAAATGTAAAAGTAGCAAGTACTGCGCATCTTGAAGATGCGCAGCATCAGGATTATTTTTTCACGATCAGTACGGGAATTTCACTCGCACCCAATACATCTTGTGCAAAGCTGCCCAGAATCATTTTCTGGAAGCCTTTACGGCCATGAGAACCCATGACGATCAGGTCGGCTTTCACCTCACCCGCGGTTTCAGCAATATGTTCTGCATTGACTAAACCTGTGACAATGCGGGATTGCGCTTCAATACCTTCACCGGCTGCGATGGCAGTGGCTTCTTTCAAGGCCTTTTTGGCATTGGCATGTGCCTCGATAAAATATTCCTTCATGATGGAGGAGCTGTAATAGAAATCAGCCTCGGTAAAAGGATCTTCTGCGATCAGGCTGATCAGGGAAAGCTGACTACCGAATGCCTTGGCAATTTTGGCAGCATGTCGTACTGCAGAAAAGGAAATTTCTGAACCGTCCACTGGGACTAAAATATGTTGATAAGCCATGGCTTTTCTCCGCAGGTTGTCTGATTTTTAGGCTTGGTTTATTGATAGCACAGTGCTGTGGCGGGTGCAATTGCAAAAAAGCGGTAAAATTGAAAAAACTCATTAAATTACAAATATTTTTCATGTAAAAGTCATGAAAAAACAGAGTAAAAAACTCGGAATTGTAGTTTTTATGATCAAAAATAAGAGCATGAATAGTCCTTGTTTGCAGCAGGATGGTTTAAACTGCCGTAGCCTGTTTTTAGATCATGTATAGGGGACAGTTTTGAGGTTTTTTGCCATTCATCTTTTGCTCATAAGTTCAGTTATTCTTTCCGGCTGTCAGACCGCACAGAACAGTAAAGTCATTGCCGGTGCTTTTAACCTGACCACAGGCTTGCAGCAAAAAGTGATGGATCGTTATGCACCTAGTGCGGTTATCGTGCAGCAGAATATTGCCTATGCGCCGCAACAGAAATTATCTCTGGATCTGTATCAGCCGCAGAATATTGCCAGTATTGGCCCACGACCGACCATTGTCTGGATTCATGGCGGCGGCTGGATTTCAGGTTCTAAAGAACATGCACGGGGTTATTTCAAGCTGCTGGCGGCACAGGGCTATAACGTGGTATCCGTGCAATATCAGTTTGCGCCACAAGTGATCTATCCAAGCCAGTTACACCAGATCAATCAGGCACTTGAATTTCTCGATACCTATGCAGACACCTACCAAATCGATGCCCAGAACTTATATCTGGCCGGAGATTCTGCCGGGGCGAATATGGCCAGCCATTACGCCGCGCTTTTGACCAATCCTGTATTTGCCGACCAATCCGGTATTCAGCCTCATCTGCAACCTACGCAGCTTAAAGGTTTAATCTTGCATTGTGGAATTTATGACTTGGAAGCATTTGCCAGCACAGCACCTGAAGAAATGAAAATTATCGAATGGGGTGTCTTTAACCTGATTCAGGCTTATACCGGCGAGCGTAAACATGATGCCGAGTTTTTAAAGCAGATTTCTCCGATTCAGTATATTACGCCGTCTTATCCGCCAGTGTTCATCAGTGGCGGGAACAAGGATTTTCTGACCGATACCCAGTCACTCCCATTTGTAAAAGCTTTGAAGGAACAGCAGGTTCCTGTGACTGAAATATTTTATCCAGAGTCTAAGGCCTGGCTCATTCATGAATATCAGTTTTTTATGGGCAAAAAGGAAAGTCAGCAAACCTTTGTCAAAACCTTGGATTTTTTACATCAGCTTTCCCCTTGAAGAGAAAACTGTGCAAAATGAATCTCTCAAGATTGATCATGTCAGATCGTCCCGACAGCAATCGTTGAAAAATTGTTTGGAGTTTAAAAAATGAATCCTGTCTCATGGGCATATTTGTTGTTGGCGTTGGCTATTATTGCCGAAGTGACTGGATCAACATTTCTGGTGAAGTCAGAAGGCTTTACCCGATTATGGCCATCTCTGGCTGTAGTCATTTTATTCTGTATTGCGTTTTATTTGCTGTCTCAGGTCATTAAAGTAATTCCTTTAGGTATTGCCTATGCGATCTGGGCGGGAGTAGGCATCGTTCTTACGGCAATCGTAGGCTATGTAATCTTTAAGCAGGCGCTGGATGTGCCCGCTTTTATCGGGATTGCACTGATCATTTCCGGTGTGGTGGTGATTAACCTGTTTTCCCAAACTGCTGGGCATTAAAAAGGCAGCAAAAGTAATTGCCTCATTTCTACAATAAGCTTACGCCACTTGCGGTTTAAGCTTAAACAGCAAATAAACCGTCAAACCAAGTAGCAGTCCCCAGAAAGCTGAACCAATACCGAAAAACTGAATATTAGAGGCACTAAACAGGAATGTCATCAGTGCCGCTTCACGGTCGTGACTGTCCTGAAAAGCCAGCGCAATATTGTGGCCAATGGTGCCAAACAGGGCAATGCCTGCCAAGACTGTAATCAGAATCCCTGGAAAAGCCATCAGTACACTGGTCAAGGTCGCAGCAAAAAAACCCATCAGAATATAAAACAGGCCGCAGCTCATCCCTGCAATATAACGTTTGGCCGGATCAGGATGCGCTTGGGCATCCAGACTGACTGCCGCACTGATTGCGGCAAGATTGACACTGAAACAGCCAAAGGGTGCCAGCATCGCCTGGGTAATACCCGTCCAGCCTAAAATCGGATTGACCTTGGGTGGATAGCCATAACTTTTAATCACAGCCAAGCCGGGCAGGTATTGCGATGCCAGATTAATCACCATTAACGGTAAGGCCAGTCCTAAAACAGCTTGCAGGCTAAATTCAGGTGTAATCCATACCGGCTGGGCAATACTCCAGTTCAGCTGTGGAATAGTAAAATTAATAAAGAACGGACAAAGGGCAATAGCCATTAACACGGTAATCACGATGCTATACCGCGTACTCAGTTTTTTGGAAACCAGATAAATCGCCAGTACACAAAGCACAAATTCCCATGACTGTTGCAAACTACCAAACACAGAGATACCAAATTTCAGCAAGACACCTGCCAGCATGGCACTGGTCAAACTTTGTGGAATAAACTGGAAAATTCGCTCGAAAATTCCAAAAAATCCTAGACAAGCGATCAGAATGCCAGAAATCAGAAAAGCGCCAATTGCTTCCCCCAGACTATAGTGACCGGCAGAAGCAATGACCAGCGCCAGACCGGCAGTCGACCAGGCGGTTGAAATCGGATAGCGATATTTCCAGGAAAGCAGAAACCCGGAAACTCCAATGCCGATACCGAGTGCCCACAACCAGGAACTGATCTGTGCCTGATTGGCACCCAGGCTTTGCGCAGCTTCAATAACCAGTACGGCAGAAACACTGATACCAATCATGCAGGTAATAAAACCGGCCATGATGGCGGGAAAGGAGAGATCTTGTAAAAGTTTTGGCATCATCCATGACACTATTTTTAAATGCGTTTAAATCATACGCTTTTCACGTATCAACACAATGTTTTTAACAATTTTATCTAGAGGTCTGCTGGTTTGAAGCCGGTCATTGCTAGAAAGTTGAAGTCGCCAGTTTAAGGCCAAAACCGCAAAACAGGATCCCGACCGCTGCGACACAGCTGGCAGTCACTTTATAATTTTTGTTGAAATAGGACGCCAGTTTTACACCAGAAAAAATCAGAATTGAAAGATAGGTCATACTGATCAATTGCAAAATCACAGCCAGAAGCGTGAACGTCAGGGCAGGATAAGGATAGGCAGGGTCGACAAACTGCACAAAAAATGACAGGTAAAATAGAATCGCTTTGGGATTTAAAATACTGATTGTGAGCGCTGTACGAAAGGGCTGGACAGATTCTACCGTATCTGGAGTCGTCTTTTTAATCTGGACGCGTTGTGATGACTTTTCCGGAAAGAAAGTCTGGTAGGCCGCAATGATTAGCTTGATACCCAAGTAACTGAGATAGATCGCTCCAATAACTTTCAGTGCAATAAACAGTACCGGAAAGGCATGCAGTAAAGAAGCTGCTCCCAATGCTGTACATATAATCAGGATCAGATCACCGGTATAAACCCCCAAGGCACCCATATATCCAGTCTTAATCCCAAAACGGGAGGCAATCGACATGACATACAGGGAATTCGGCCCGGGCAGTAGCACAATCAACGTGGTTCCAATGATAAAGGTCGTTAGATCTGTGATACCAAACACGAAAAACTCGCATGAACAAAAAAGCCGATGCGGCATTATAGCAACATCGGCTTGGAGAAATTTGCTAAATTTTCTTTAAATCTTAGTGGTACTCAGGAAAGTTTCACGTAATAAAGCAGCCAGTTGCTCACGGGCTTTAATGAAACCGTCAATGCCGCCTTGCAATAATTCACTGGCCATCGGATCCTGTTTCAATTGTGCATCAAAATCGGCATGGCTGATTGGACTGAGTTCACCTTGAACTTGAATATCTTTGGCTGAGAGTTGAGCTCGCACTTCACGTTGATCATTTTCTAGTTCGGCCAATAAATTTGGCGCTACCGTGAGCAGATCACAGCCGCTCAAGCCCAGTACCTGATCAATACTTCGGAAGCTGGCGCCCATGATTTCAGTCTGAATACCATGTGCTTTATAGAACTCATAAATACGCTTAACTGATAAGACCCCCGGATCTTGTTCAATCGGGTAAGACTCAACGCCTTCAGCTTTTTTGTACCAGTCCAGAATACGGCCGACAAAAGGCGAGATTAGAGTCACTTTGGCATCGGCACAGGCATGGGCCTGATGCTGACCAAATAATAAAGTCAGGTTGGTATGAATCCCTTCTTCTTCCAGTGCTTTTGCTGCTTGAATGCCTTCCCAGGTAGACGCGATCTTGATCAGGATGCGGTCTGAATCAATTCCATATTGCGCATAAAGTGCCAGCAACTCTTTGGCTTTGGCAATCGTGGCTTCAGTATTAAAAGACAGGAAAGCATCGACTTCTGTTGAAACACGGCCTTCAATGAGTTTTAAGATTTCTACACCGAATTTGACCGTCAAAATATCAATGGTTCGTTCAATCAGGGCGTCATCTGCATAGCCTTCTTGCTGGGCTTGCTGAAAAGCAGCTTCAATCAAGGCCTGATTTTCAGGTTGTTTCGCTGCTGCAGTAATCAGCGATGGATTGGTGGTTGCATCAAGCGGACGAAATTTTTCAATGGCACTCAAATCACTGCTGTCTGCCACAATGGTCGTCAAGTTTTTTAATTGGTTTAATGCAGTTAATGTCATTACGATCTAGTTCTATGGTTATTGCTTATGCTTTCTTATATATCATAAATGGCCGGTTTACCAAGTAGACTGTCGTTGAATTTCTGTGATTAATGCCCGGTTTTACGTTGTTTGCGCAAGTGATTAATCAAAAAATGAGCAGCTGTGCCTAATCGGGTTTCTCTGCTCCAGACCAGATCAACAAAATATTCAAACTTTGGGGTGAAATCGAGCAGGTTGAGAACCTGTAACTGATCTTGCAAATGTGGCTGCTCATTCAGCATTTCGAGTGGCAGAACCCCCCAGCCCAGTCCTTGCTGAATCATGCTGCAAGCCGAGTGATGGTTGTCGGTGCGCCAGTAATTTCGTGAAAAGAGTAGTTCCGGCTTGATGGTGCGATCCCGACTGGCCACCACAATCTGCCTATTTTGCAAAATCTGTTCATAACTGACTTGATCGAATTGACTTAGGGGATGCTGTTTGGCGATTACAGCGACCAGTACCTCACGTTTCAATTCCACAAACTGTTCCCGTGTTTCCAGTTGTTCGCGTTCAAACATCAGGGCCAGCTGCGCTGAACCTTCGAACAGCATACGATGTGCATCTTCCTGAGGTGCACTAAATACATTGACTTGCAGTGCAGGAAATTCCTGTTCCAGTAACACAATATAATCGGTCCAGCGCGTATGCAGCAATTCTGAAACTACCACAATATTCAATTCAGATTCCAAGCCTGAACTTAGGGCTTGAGCATGCTGTTTCCACTGGTTCATTTCTACCAGTAGCTGCTGGGTTTTTTCATACAATACCTGCGCTTGTGCAGTTGGTTTCGGTTCACGACCTATACGCTGAAACAGTTCCAGATTCAGGTCAATTTCCAGATTGGCAATGGCCATGCTGACTGCGGAAGGTACTTTACCCAGTTGACGGGCAGCTGCAGAGAAAGAACCGGTTTCCATCACAGTTTTAAACATCAGCAGCTGTTCCTGATTAACATTCATAATTTTATCTTTCATTTTTACTGATAGATTCTAACTCGAATAGTCAGATTTAAAGAAATAAAATTCTTGCATCATGTAATGAATTGAGCTGATTTGATATGTTAATTTCCAAAAGAAGGTTGATTCATGCAGCTTTATATGAAGGCATTTTACTGGTCGTGATCGCTGTCCTGCTAAGTACATTGATGCATATGCCGCTTGAGGTCACCGGTGCACTCGGGATTGCTATGGCCGTGACTTCAGTACTCTGGAACATGCTGTTTAATCATTATTTTGAAAAATTTGAAGCAAAACATCGTTTGAAAAGAACCATTAAAGTGCGGATTGCCCATGCAATTGGCTTTGAAGGCGGTTTGATGCTGGCGACCATTCCGATGGTGGCTTATGCCTTGCACATGAGTCTGGCTCAGGCCTTTCTGCTGGATTTGGCTTTGACCCTTTGTATCTTGGTGTATACCTTTATTTTCCAGTGGATTTATGATCATCTAGAAGCCAGACTGGGGCAAGAGCCGGATTATCGTAAAATCTCATCATCAAATAAGCCATAAAAAATACCACACAGTTCAGACTCCCTTTTCAGAATGCGAAAGGTGAAATATTCAGCGATGAGGACTTGATCAAGTCCTCATTTTTTATGCTCGAACCTAGCTGAAAATTAAGCTATAAAACTTTGATTTTTTATTTTAATTTTTAAATTTATTGGGGAATTCAATGCTATTTAGACGCGCGATCTTATCAGTGTCCATCGTGTTGCTGATGTCTGGTTGTGGGGGGGGAGGAGGTGATAGCAGTACGTCACAGCAGACGCTTCCGGATCTCGTAATTTCATCAGGTTCGGGTGAGCAACTGAGCAAAATTGCGGAATTTAAGGTTCTGGATGTGGGTTCAGAATTAACAGCAGGGAATTTCGGTCTGAAAACCTGGAATCCCACCGCCATGGTGGTAAATGGCGATGTGCTTTATATTGCCAATAGTCAGGCCGAATCGAATATTCTACGTTATGACTTAAAACAAAAACGTGCACTCAGTGCGATTGATCCTATGAAAATTTCGGGTCTGGCCAAAAAATGGGACAGCCTGAATGATCTGGAAATTCATGCAGGGCGTTTGTATGTGGCCAATTATGGCTCGAACCGAATTGATATTCTAGATATTAGTGGTGAGCAGCCGAGCTTCATTATTATGCGCTGGTACATAGCAATGCAGTGACTGCTGACGACCGTTATGTGTATGTACCTGATATTGAAGGCCGGATCAATGTCTGGCGTCAAAGTGATGTGACAGCGCAAAACCATTTAAAGGCCCGCAAATTTGCACGGCTCAGCTTGCCGGGCTGTGCACGCAACTGTAATGCACGCAACTGTAATGCACGTATGGAGGTCATGGGCGACTATCTGTATACCAGCCTGCCGGATGGTATGACTTATGTCCACGATATCAATCAGATTCAGGAAAATGAAAATAATATTGCGCCCATTTTAACAGAAACCAATTTGTCGGCAGTCATGCATCGTCATAACGATGGCTTGGTCTATGTGTCACGAAATGATGGCACTGTAGAAAGTTATAAGGAAAAATCCTTTAACTTAGACTCTATCTTACCCAATAAAAGTGTGGATACCTTTTGAGATTATATTGTAAAAGGGCAAACCCAGAGCAGCCGACTAGCCAAGGCCAGCGATCTTTATATTTATGGTCAGAATCTATTACACATGGCCAATCAGAAAATTCATATTCTGCCAATGCTGACCTTGCAACAGAATAAATCCACACAGCTAAACCAAGCTATGATTTTAACCGAATCTAAAGCGCGCGAAAGAAACTGTGTCTTGCAGGATGGTGAATCATGGGAAACCTTGACCAATAGCAGCCAGCGTTATGTCTATATGGACAAGATTTTATCGGCAACCCTAAATGACAATCGCCTGCATTTGAAAAGCTACAGTGCTGTCCCTGTACGTGATTTGCAGATTCGTGCCAAGATTAAAAACTCAGAAGACTGGGTGATTCTGGCTAAGCTGGATCAGTTGACGCCATTTTCGAAGGCAAATTTTGATCTCAAGTTAACCGATCAATCCCGTTTCCCGTTGCTCGATGGCACAGGCTCGATCCAGCTAGCAGGTCTGAGTCAGACCACGCAAAATCCAAGCAATATTTTTGATCTGAAAATTAGCTCTGAGACTGATGAGCACGTCAAAAAGCTGAACCAGATTAAAGCCAAATGGAAAATTTATTTCGGTACCTATGATGAACCGAACAAATGGTGTCGTATTACGCCGGTCTATGCCCGGGAATGGGTCATGATGATGACCAATCTGGCCTATATGCTGAGTACTCCAGAATTTGAAACCTTATGGTTTAACCATAAAGCAGTCATGGGACACGATTTTTTTGGCAATCATGGTCAGGTAGAAGGACCGAATGGTTTCTTTCAGCCAGAAGATTATGTCCGGATCTATCGGGAAATTCTTAACCGCAATGAAATTAATCTTGGTATTACCCATATGGGCGGTGGTCTAGGTGGGGGTGCAGTCTTGGGGGTAGATACATGGTTATTCTATAGCCATTACAGATTATCTGGCTATCGAATTGTTGCACATGAATTTGGTCATCATTGGGGCGGGCATAATAGTGCATGGGCCATGTCGAATTATGGCTTTGAAGCTATGGTCGATTGGTTAAACTTCTATTTCCAGCGCCGTCCAGGTTCAATTCCTTATATGGACCCAAATGTGAATGCTTTTCACTTGACGCCGGACAGCGCACTTTGTCAGGGTGTGAACCAGAATATGGTAAAAGGTGTGGCATCGACTGCACCATGGAATAAAGTAGATGAATATTTTAAAAATAATCCAATAACAAATCCCTAAAACATAAAAAAAGCCCCTCAATTGAGGGTCTTTTTAATTGGATCGGTCAACGGATTATTTTTCAATAATTGCCGTCACACCTTGACCACCGGCTGCACAGATCGACACCAGTACGCGGCCTGAACCTTTCTGGTTAATCAGTTTTGCTGCTGTCGCAATGATACGACCGCCGGTTGCTGCAAATGGGTGACCAGCAGCAAGTGAAGAGCCTTTTACGTTCAGTTTTGCACGGTCAATTGAACCCAGTGGAGCGTCTAAACCTAAACGCTCTTTACAGAATTTCGGATCTTCCCAAGCTTTCAGCGTAGACAATACTTGAGATGCAAAAGCCTCATGAATTTCATAATAGTCGAAGTCTTGCAGTTTCAGACCCGCACGCTCCAGCATACGTGGCACTGCATAAGCAGGCGCCATCAACAAGCCTTCTTTTTTCTCAACGAAATCAACTGCGGCAGTTTCCTGGAAAGTCAGGTAAGCCAGCACTTCATGACCGTTTGCCTTCGCCCATTCTTCAGAAGCGAGCAGTACACAAGAAGCACCATCTGTCAGTGGCGTAGAGTTACCTGCTGTCATGGTACGTGCATCACCTTTACCAAAAGCAGGTTTAAGTTTTGCCAGCTTCTCAACTGAAGAGTCTGGGCGCAGGTTGTTATCACGCTTAAGACCCAGGAATGGCGTGATCAGGTCATCAAAGAAACCTTCTTCGTATGCTGCAGCCATTTTCTGGTGTGAAGATGCAGCTAGCTCATCTTGCGCTTCACGGGAAATACCCCATTCCAGTGTGGTAATTGCCTGATGATCACCCATAGACAGACCTGTACGCGGTTCACCATTTTTTGGTGCATCCATCAGGTCTTTCACATTGATCTTGGTCAATGCTTTTAGACGGTCTTTTGCGGTTTTCGCAATGTTTAGCTCAAGCAGTGCTTTACGTAAGCCATCACCAAAAGCAATCGGCGCATCAGAAGTCGTATCTACACCACCTGCAATACCCACTTCGATTTGACCCAAAGCAATTTTATTCGCCACCAGAAACGCAGCCTGTAAACCCGTACCGCAAGCCTGCTGGATGTCATAAGCAGGCGTTTCCGGTGCAAGGGCTGTGTTCAATACACATTCACGGGTCATATTGAAGTCACGGCTGTGTTTTAGTACTGCACCGGCAACCACTTCACCTAAGCGTTGACCTTGAAGGTTAAAACGTTCAACCAGACCATTCAGGGCTGCTGTGAACATATCAGTATTGGATGCCGTAAAGTAAGCACCGTTAGAACGTGCAAATGGAATGCGGTTACCACCGATAATCGCAACGCGGCGAACTGTATTTTGGCTCATGTTTGGTTCCTGTTGAACAGAAGTTTGTGTTGTAGAGGTTGTATCTTTTTCAGATGAAGGCGCATTTTTGGCACGGGCAGGTGTGCTGCGTGTACGTGTGGTTTTAGTCGGACTTTTTGCTGTGGCATTGGCTGTATCAGTATTTTTAGTGCTACGCTTAACCCGCGTTGATGGTTTTGACACAGTTTCTGTCGCAGAGTTCTCGACTGCTGGATTTTCTTGAGTTGTTTTGCTCATAAGGCTTTACCAGGCAAATAGATCGTCTTCTTGATGCTTACATTAGCATAGAAGAAGATAGGCTGTATTGACTACAATGACATTACAGACTGCGCTCAGGTCAAGTCATCTGCCTATTATCTCAAGTATGATTGGGCGGAAACTGGTAGATCTATTGAAATATAAGTGTCTGGCATCATATTGAAGTTTAAGGATAACTTTAGATCAACCAAAAATTAATTTGTATGAGAGATAATAAACATGACTGATCAGTACCAAACTTTTGCAAAATCTCCTATTGGTAAATTTGTCATTAAAAATTTGGGTCTGCCATCCCCAACTTCATTAGATCGTTTTGAGTCGGCTACGCCAGTGGTTAAAGGCGCAGTATTATTGGGTGCAGCCCCAGCAAGTGCATTAACGGGTGCGATTGCTCAGGTTCTGGCAAATATTCATGCCAACAGCTATGCAGGTAATAATGCTGAACTGCAACAGGCGGCTGCAGCATCTGGACTGAATCTGGGTGCATTTAACCCGGGCGATAAAGAATCAAAATTCAAGGTCGTTATTTTTGATGCTTCAGGGATCGAAAATTCAGAACAGTTAAAATCACTTTATGATTTCTTTAACCCGATTGCGCGTCAAATCCAAAGTTCTGGCCGTGTCGTGATTGTAGGGACTACGCCTGAAACTGCTAAATCAGTCAGTCAGTCAATCGCTCAACGTGCACTGGAAGGTTTTGTAAAATCTGTTGGTAAAGAGTTTAAAAAGGGAATTGCAGCGAACCTGATCTATGTAGATGCTGGTGCAGAAGCAAACCTTGAGTCTGCTTTACGTTTTGCAGTTTCTCCACGTTCTGCCTATGTTTCTGGTCAGGTGATTCGTGTTTCACCTGCTGAAAAAGTAGACGTAGACTGGACCAAGCCATTAGCGGGTAAAACTGCGGTTGTGACAGGCGCAAGCCGTGGTATTGGTGAAGCGATTGCCCATGTATTGGCCCGTGATGGTGCACATGTCATCTGTCTGGATGTTCCACAACAGCAGGCTGACCTTGATCGTGTAGCTAGTGAGATCGGCGGTTCTACCTTGGCTATTGATATTACAGCTGCAGATGCAGGTGAGAAGATTAAGGCAGCGGCAGCAGAGCATGGCGGCTTAGACATCATTGTGCACAATGCCGGAATTACCCGTGACAAGACCTTGGCCAATATGAAGCCTGAACTGTGGGATCTGGTGATTAACATCAACCTGTCGGCGATTGAACGTGTAAATGACTATTTAATCTCCAACGATGGTCTAAATGCCAATGGTCGTATTATCTGTGTATCCTCAATTTCAGGCATTGCAGGTAACCTGGGTCAAACCAACTATGCAGCGTCTAAAGCGGGTGTGATTGGTGTGGTGAAATTCACAGCACCAACTTTAAAAAATGGTATAACCATTAATGCCGTTGCACCGGGCTTTATCGAAACACAAATGACGGCTGCGATTCCATTTGCGATCCGTGAAGCGGGCCGCCGTATGAATTCGATGAGTCAAGGCGGTCTACCTGTCGATGTTGCAGAAACGATTGCAATGTTTGCTGCTACTGCATCAACAGGTTTAAATGGCAACGTGGTACGTGTATGTGGTCAAAGTCTTTTAGGGGCTTAATAGAATCCCCCTAAATCTCCCTTTATGAAAGAGGGAGATATCCCTCTCCTTTAAGGAGAAGGTTAGGGAGAGGTAAAAATTAAATGAAAAATGGGATGAATTGACCCTCATCCCAGCCTTCTCCCAGAGCCATATATGGCGCAAGAGAAGGTGCATTTAGACAAATTGAAATAATAAAATTTCCAAAGGTTCAGTATGAATACGCGCCATTTTAGTCAACTTCCAAAACCTTATTTAGCCTATCCAAAAGTGATTCAAGGCTTGATTTTTAAAAAGCCGAAAGCTGAAAAAGTTCTACCGCAAGTTGAATATGTGGTGGATTCATTCAAGGTCGATCAAAAACATCTGAAAGCCTATAATGAAGTCTGCGGTTTTAAAAATAATGGTTATATTCCAGCAATCTATCTGACGGTGCTTTCACAAAGTCTACAAATGCACATGATGACTTCAGAAGCATTTCCGTTTCCGATCTTGGGTCTGGTACATATCCGTAACCAAGTGAAGCAATACCGTAAAATCGGCGTCAATGAAACCTTGACCCTAGCATGCAAATTTGGCGAATTGCAGCCATATGATAAAGGTGTGCAGTTTGATTTCATTACTACAGTGAAAGTTGGAGGCGAGGTCGTAGTTGAAGCATTGACGACTTATCTGTCACGTCAAAAGACCAATAGCAAAGCTGCTGCCAAACCTGCAGAAAGCCAAGCGCCAGAATATATACTTAATAATGAATGGAACATCTCGGAGAATACTGGTCGCCGTTATGCCATGACCTCAGGTGATTTTAACCTGATTCATATTCATGCAGTCATGGCGAAAGCCTTTGGCTTTAAACAGGCAATTGCACATGGTATGTGGAGCAAGGCCAAAGCACTGGCGAATCTGTCATTGCCAGATGCCTATGAAGCTGATGTCTGGTTCAAGTTGCCGATGTACTTGCCATCTAAAGTTGAGTTCCTGACCGCGCAGGCAGCGAATGATACAGATTTCCTGATTCGGAACAGTAAGAATCAAAAACCACACGTCACCGGTCATATCAAAGCGATTTAAATCTGAATCAAAAGCCTAAATCTGATTTAGGCTTTTTCATTTTAAGGGAACAATATTCTATGGATAGAATGATGCAGCCAATTAAAGATTATCTTTTTGCTGATCAGCACAATTATCAGGGCAATGTCGATGAGCGTTTTAGCGATCTTGCCCGTCAGTTTAGCCGTTTGCAGGATGCACGTACCGAACAGGGTGGTGCCGCACTGGTGGTATATTTTGAGGGACAAAAGGTCGTCGATATTTATACCGGTAAAAAGTCTGTCACTGAAAACTGGCAGCCCGATACCATGTCGCTGTGTTATTCTACAGGCAAAGGTGTACTGGCGACTTTGGCGCACATTCTGGTGAGTCAGGGATTTTTGGATTATGATCGACCGGTTGCAGAATACTGGCCTGAATTTGCGCAAAAGGGTAAAGAAAATATTACTCTGGCGCATATGCTGAGTCATCAAAGCGGATTGTTTGATATCCGTAATATGATTGATGATGCCACTGAAATGGCCGACTGGTCGCATATGCTGGACCGGATTGCGACAGCAGAACCACGTTTTCAGGTTGCTACAGATGCCGCTTATCAACCGCTGACCTTTGGCTGGCAGGTGGGTGGTGTACTGGAAAAAGCAACAGGTAAAAAACTGGGTGTACTGATGAAGGAATATCTGGTTCAGCCATTACAATTAAATGGTGCTTATTTTAGCGTACCGACGAATGAGTTGGCTCGGGTGGCCTTACCTATTTTAAAGCCTAAGATAACCAAGTCTCAAACACAGACTTCGAAAAAAACCACACCAAGAAAGCCGAACCTGATGGAGCGAGCCTTAGTATGGAGTGGTCAGAGTCCACAGGATTTTCAGGATGCAATGATTCCCAAAGGCATGAAGAAATTTAGTTTTTTTAGTGAACAGGGGCTAAAAGCCATTATCCCATCTGCTAACGGTGTCTTTACTGCAGAGAGTCTGGCAAAAATCTATGCCATGTTAGCGAATCGTGGTGAATGGCAAGGTCAGCAACTGATTTCGCCGGAAGTGTTCCCACAACTTAGTCAGGTGCAATACAAAACACGAGATCGGGTCATGCCTTTACCGATGCACTGGCGCTTGGGTTATCACCGTGTTCTCACTTTAGGAAAAGCCTCTAAAGGTTTTGGTCATATGGGTTTTAATGGCTCTGGTGCTTGGTGCGATCCTGAGCGCGGTTTAAGTTTTGCCTATACACATAACTTTCCTACAGGTTCATTGACCGGAGATTACCGTCTTTGGGGCCTGACGCAGGAAACATTGCGCTGTGCGGATGCGGTGCTGACCGGCCGCAAAGGCTGGCGCTAGTTATCCCTGATTTGGGAGTTTAGCCCATCAGACAAATATGTTATTTTGTCGCGCAGTCCATGGCTATGGTGTGAAGTAATGAAAAAAGTGCTGGTGATTCCACTGGTCGCAAGCAGTGCGTTGTTCGGATGTCAGGAGCCGAATCAGCCGGCTGCAAAAACGGTGATGGAAGCCAAAGCTCAGATTCCTGCCTGGGTCGGGAATTATCAAGGTACAACGCCATGTATGGGATGCTTTTCAAGTTGTGAAGATTGTCCCGGCATGGCAGTGGCCTTAACTTTAAATGAAGATCAGACCTTTACTTTACAGCGTGAAAGTTTAAGTGGTCATAATGAAATTAAAACGATGAGCGGGCAGATTCGGTTTCAGGATGAATCACAACAAAAGATTGAACTGCTGAATGTCGATACCCGAAATCTGCTCTATGTCGATCTGAAAAAGCATGTTTTGGAAATTCGTGAAGATCAAACAGGCAAACGCTACCAAATGCAAAGTGACTTTATCCTGTTTGAATCGGTCTAATTTTAAAAAAGCATCTGTTTTATATCCCTTTTTCAATGATTTTGATCAAGGGATTTTTATTCTTTATAAACCGGCATTCATTTCACTATTTTATAAAAAAACAGTATGCTTAGACCTGTAAAAAGGAGCATACATGTATCAAGTACTTGCGCGAAAATACCGTCCTCGTAATTTCAATGAATTGGTGGGGCAAAACCATGTATCACGTGCTTTAACCAGCGCGCTCGAACGTGGCCGTTTGCATCATGCCTATTTGTTTACAGGAACGCGTGGTGTCGGAAAAACCACGATTGCACGTATTTTGGCGAAGTGCCTGAACTGTGAAACCGGTATTACTTCGACTCCTTGCGAGGTGTGCCCGACCTGTACCGCAGTCAATGAAGGCCGCTTTATTGATTTAATCGAAATCGATGCGGCGTCACGCACCAAGGTGGAAGATACCCGTGAGTTGCTCGACAATGTGCCTTATGCACCGACTCAAGGTCGCTTTAAAGTCTACCTGATCGATGAAGTGCACATGCTCTCCACGCATTCTTTCAATGCTTTATTAAAGACATTGGAAGAACCGCCGGAACATGTCAAATTCCTGTTCGCAACCACTGATCCGCAAAAACTACCGATTACTGTCATTTCACGTTGCTTGCAATTTACTTTGCGTCCATTGGCAGTCGATGAAATTACCGAACATCTGGGCCATATTCTTAGCAAAGAAAGCATTCAGTCTGATCAGGATGCCATCTGGCAGATTGCTGAATCTGCACAAGGTTCTCTGCGTGATGCCTTGTCGTTGACCGATCAGGCGATTGCCTATGGTCAGGGAGCGATTCAGCATCAGGATGTCAAAGACATGCTGGGTCTGATTGACCGCACTATTATTTATGACCTGATTCTGGCGATTCACCAGAACCAGAAAGCACGTGTTAGCGAGTTATTATTGCAGTTCCGCCAGCAGGCTCTGGATGTATCGTTGGTGCTCGACCAGCTGATTTCGACATTGCATGAACTGGCTTTATTGCAGTACCTGCCAGATCTGAGCCTGAAATACAGTGCAGAGATCAATCAAAAGATCATGCAATTATCGGCTCTAATTTCAGCACAAGACCTGCAACTCTATTATCAGATTGCCTGTAAGGGGAGTGCCGATTTACAGCTTGCAGTTACGCAGGAACAAGGTTTTGAGATGACGGTGCTACGTTTATTGGCTTTCCGTCCATTACAACCAAGTGAAATTCCAGTGATGCAGGAGACTGTACCGCAACAGGCAACAACTCATACAACACGTCTACAGCAGCCCGTTCAGACACAACTTCAATCTGAATCAGTAGAAACACAATCATTGGAGGCAGAACCGATATTTGATGATTTTTCTCTGGACGATGAGACAGATGAGGAGATTGATGTCGCATCAGCGTCTGAACCTTCTTCGGATGATTTTTTGGATGAAGACGAGCCAACCAGCATCAATGCGCCTGAACCTGTCCAGCCTGTAGCAACTCAAACAGTGATTGAAGAAGTGCGGTCTAGTGATCAAATTGTTTTTGATCCAAATGATGACAAAGGCCTATTTGGTTTTGATGAAATCAAGAGTAAGCCAGAAGCACCTGCTACCAGCAACAGTTCGGATGATCTCCTGCTTGAAGAGTTTATTCCTGCAGATGCTGTCATCCCTACCGAGCCAGCACAAGACATCATGTCTGCTGATGAGGAATTTAGTCTTGCTGCACCGGAATTAGAACTTTCACAGGAATTGATTGCTCAGCCTGCTCTTGAAAATACAGCGCCGGTTCAGCCAGTCGCACAGACAGCTTTGCTGGAAGATATTTCTCAAGATGTAAATACGCAGAATCTGATGCCACAGGATATTCTGAAAATACCTGAACAAACCTTAGAAGGTGAGTGGAGCGTAGAAAAATGGGAATACTGGTTCCGTAATAGCCAGCTTTCTCCAGCGGTACAGGAACTGGCGCAGTATGGCATCATGACTGGTCAGATGAATGGCGAATCCGTTTTCCATATTCCTGAACAGTACCAGCAGTTGCTGACCCAGTTGCAACATCATCTGGAAGCTGCTTTGCAACAGCAATGGCCGCAAACCAATTTCCAGGTGAAATTTGAAAATGTGGACCAGTTAACGCCATATACCATGCAGCATCAGCGTAAGGCACGTGCCTTTAAACGTGCCGAAGAATTGTTACATGCTGAACCGGCAGTACGCAATCTGTTACAGCAGTTTGACGGTGAACTGCAAAATATTCAGCTGAAATAGGCTGGATGTTAAGTCACAACAAATCGAGATAAAGCATCCCGCATTTCAACTGGAATCGGGGTGCTTTTTCGTGTCTCACGATCGACAAATACATGGACAAAATTGCCTTGCGCAGCGGCTGTATCTGAGTTGCGTTTAAAAATAGCCAGATCATAGCTGAGTGATGAGCTTCCCATGCTTTCAATGGCCACGCCCACTTCAATAATTTCCGGATAAGACAGTTCCTGATTAAACTGACAGTTGGAGCTGACTACCAAGCCAATCATCGGGGAGTATTTAGGATCAAAATCAGCTTCCTGAATCAGCAGGGCATTGGCTGCGGTATCAAAATAACTATAATAAGTCACATTGTTGACATGGCCGTACAGATCATTGTCTGCCCAACGGGTTTGAATGGGCAGGAAAAAAGTATAGTGTTCGCGCTGTTTGATGGTGGCTTTCATCACTATTCAGTCCTCAGCTAGATAAGGCTTAAGTGGAAATTGATCTAGGCATAGATCGCCTGATAAATCTGATAAGCATCCTCCACCTTGAGTTCACGTGGATTATTCTGCAACAGCCGGCTTTGTTGCATCGCATCTTCTGCCATGACCTGCAGCATATCTTCCGGAATATTCAACTGATTCAGTTTTAGGGTCAAACCGCTTTGCATCAGATGATTATTAAAATGATCAATAAACAGATCAGTCAGGCCATCATGACAACCTTTACTGTAAGGATCCAGCCAGGTCATCAATTCCGCATAGAGCTGTTTGGCCGCTGGCGCATTAAACTTTAATACTTCAGTTAGAACCAGCGCATTGCTATGCCCATGCGATAGATGAAAATGTCCACCCAGTGGATAAGCCAGCGCATGTACGGCGGCGACTGGTGCATTGGCAAAGGCTTGTCCGGCCAGCATGGAACCGACCAGCATATTTTGACGCGCATCTAAATCATATCCGTCTTGTAGCACGCGCGGCAGATTGGCATTCAGTAATCTTAAAGCCTGTTTGGCCAGCATATCCGAATAAGGGTTTTTCTTGTGTTTTGAGGTATAGGCTTCAATGGCATGTACCATGGCATCAATGCCGGTGGCGGCAGTGATCTGTGCCGGAAGATTCTGGGTAAAGGTTGCATCCAGAATGGCAATATCAGCAAAAAGGATCGGTGCCACAATACCGGTTTTAGTGGTTTCACCTGTGGTGACAATCGAAATCGGCGTCACTTCTGAACCTGTTCCAGCCGTAGTTGGTACCAGAATTAAGGCTAAACGCGGTCCGGTGGCATTATCAACGCCATACAGATCAGACAATGTCTGATGCTGCTCGGGATGTGCCAGAATCGCGATCAGTTTGGCCACATCCATCGAGCTGCCACCACCAAAGCCCAGAACCACATCAATATTTTCCTGTTTTGCAAAAGCCACCGCTTCAAGCACCACTGTATCGGGCGGATCGGCCTGAACATCCGAGTAAATCACATACTCCAGTCCGGCAGATTCAATAATATCCAGAATCGGCAGATGTAATTGCTCCTTCAGCATACCCGGGTCAGTCACCAGCAGAAGACGGCGATAACGGCCATTTTTTAGAATTTTAAATAATTCCTGAATCGTGCCTAGTCCGGCAATGATATTGGGGACGGTTTGAAACTGAAAACGATTCATGGCGATATCCTTGATTTTTTTATTGCAAATACGAGATTATTCTATGGTTGTAAGATAGGAATCAGTATATAAATAACTTAACATAAGAATCCTTAAAATAAAGTAGCTCTGAGGTTGTTTATGTCATCCAGAACGCCATACAAGGTGTTATGTGTTTGTTTGGGAAATATTTGCCGCTCTCCCACGGCAGAAGTTGTACTCAGACATTATTGTGATGAACAGCAACTGAATATTGTGGTCGGTTCTGCCGGAACCAGTAATTATCATCCGGGCAAGGCACCGGACTTGCGTAGCCAGAAGCATGCACTAAAACGTGGCTATGACCTTTCAGCACTTCGCGCACGTCAACTCATTCCACACGATTTTATTGATTATGATCTGATTCTGGCGATGGATCTGGAGAATTTATCCAATATCCAGAACATACAGCGTCTGGCAGAAACTCAGTTTGGTCATGTACGTGCACGTGTGGCATTGATGAGTGAGCATGATCAGACCTATCCGAAACAGGCCTTACCGGATCCCTATTATGGCGAAGCGGATGGCTTTGAACGGGTGCTTGATCAGTGTGAGTCCAGCAGCCAGGCCTGGATTGAGATTTTTAAACAGAATTTACACAAGGTTTAAGCGATGCAGATTCAAACCCAGGTTCAACTTAAACCTTTTAATACCTTAAATTTAGAAGCAGTTGCTTCGCACTATGCTCAGATTCAATCAACCGCTGATCTGCTGGCTGCACTGGATTTTGCTGAACAACAGCAACTCAATGTGCTGATCCTGTCAGGCGGTAGCAATATGTTGCTGCCGGAGCAGATTGATGCACTGGTTTTGCATATGGATATTCAGGGCATAGAGATGCTAGATGCTGATGATCAGTCGCAACGTTTACGTGTAGGTGGTGGTCAGGGCTGGCATGACTTCGTGCTCTGGACCACGACACAAAGTTTATATGGCCTACAGAATCTTGCTTTAATTCCGGGTCGGGTCGGTGCATCGCCAGTACAGAATATTGGCGCTTATAGCGTCGAAGTTGGCGAGTTTATCGATTCAGTTGAGGTCTATGACCGTCAGCTGAAACAATTTGCCTCGATTCAGGCAGCAGACTGTCAATTTGCCTACCGGCATAGTATTTTTAAAGATGATCCTAACCGTTATGTGATTACCCATGTGACTTTTAGATTACTTAAACAGCCAGATTTGAAACTGAATTACGGTGACCTGAAGACTGCGGTCGGTGATCAGCTCACAGCAGAAAACTTGCAGCAACAGGTCATTCAGATTCGTCAGAGCAAATTACCTGATCCGCAAGAATTTCCCAACGTGGGTAGCTTTTTTAAAAATCCAGTGGTTGATCAGGCGGTCTTTGACCAAATTGCTGTATCTTTCCCGAATTTACCCCATTACCAACAAGCCAATGCTCAAGTTAAACTAGCAGCGGGCTGGCTGATTGATCAGGCGGGCTGGAAGGGTAAACAGTTGGGGCCTGTCGGCATGTTTCACAAACAGGCATTGGTCTTGGTGAATTATGGTCAAGCCTCTCTCACCGATGTTCGTAAAACGTATCGTGGGGTACAGCAATCAGTTTGGGAAAAATTTAGTCTGATGCTGGAACCTGAACCTGTATTGTTCGATAAAAATGGCTTGATCCGTTCTCATCAGGAAGAGGAATAACATGAAAAACACCCATTGGATGGTACGTTTGCTACAAATTGTCACTGGACTGTTTGTGCTATGCGGCTGTCTACTGGTGTTGGTTTATACGCCTTTTTACTCAAAAATGATCGTCAAGGGCTTAAACCAGTTTGTCTCCTTAGAGCTAAATGAAGTGGCGGCTCAAAGCCAGAAAATGGCTGCACTCAGCGAACATGAAAATCTGGAACCTGGCTCTGATTTGTGGATTGCCCGTCAGGCGTATTTAAAGGTCATGGAACAGGATATCCAGCAAAATAACTCGGCCAACCTCATGTTGATTCAGGCACGTTATAAAGCACTGCAGCAGGTGATTGAAGAATATCAGCGCGAACAGCAGGATCAAAAAGCAGAGCAAAGTCCACCTGCTCAGGTGCCCTTATTGTCCTCACAGGAAGATGCAGAACCAGCCGATCCGACAGCCAATGTCCGGGAATTGCTGGAGTGGGACAGTAGTGAAAATAAGGAACGCATTGAGCAATATATGGAGTTTCTGACGACGCATCCACTTGAGCAGGGTGAAGCCAGTTCGGTACAGGAAACCGATGGAGAGGAAATCCAGCAGGACTTGGCTTTACTACAAGAGCAACAGCAGGCTAAACCGGCGAATAGCTCTCAGCCTTATGCCATTGTGGTATTGGGTGGTGGCTTAACCCTAGATGACCAAGGCAAAGAGATCATCGTCAATAACTATACGCGACTACGTCTGGAAACCACGCTGGCAGTAGAGAAACATTACCAGTTACCGATTGTTCTGAGTGGGGTCGAAGCACCGTATATGCAGCGCTGGTTAAAAAATCATGGTGTCGATGCCAAATTACTGGAAGATCGCAGCATGAACACCTGTGAAAATACCCGTTTCAGTTCATTATTATTACAAAAGAAAGGTGGAGCGCCTACAGTGATTCTGATTACGGATCGTTATCATATGCCGCGTACCCGCCGTTTATTTGCGTTAAATGGCATACAAACCATTCCGGTAGAAGCGCCGATGCCAACGCCATTGACACGATGGCGTCCAAGTGCACAAAATTATGATCACAGTCGTCGTGCCAATTATGAAATGTTGGCGACCATGCGCGATATGTGGTTTGGATCCAGTGACTGTCGGGAGGTGCCATAATGTCTGATATCCCATTTTTAAATCCCACCATTCTGAAACAGCTGGATTTACCCATTCCGAGTCGAGATGTTACGCCTCAACTCTTGCCACCTTTAAACCTGAATCGTAGTGATGAACCGCCGATTGATCTGCAGTCCTATCGAAAGCTTTATGGTTTTGATTTACTGGACTGCAAACACTGGCAGGGCTATGTACAGATGCCATTATTCAAGTTGCATGTACAGGTGTTTGAACCGAATCTGGAAAATACCCGCTTTGACAATATTCAGGGAACCGCTTTTTTGCTGCATGGTTATCTGGAACATAGCGGTATTTATCAGCCCATTGTCAAAGAGCTTTTAGAACAGGGTTTTAGTGTGTTGACCTATGATCTGCCTGGACATGGTCTGAGTGATGGTTCACCTGCCAGCATTCAGAATTTTGATCATTATCAGCAGGTTTTGCATGCCGTACATCGTTATGTGCAACATGCCTCACAATTACCGAAACCTTGGGTTGGTATCGGGCAGAGTACCGGCGGTGCGATCTGGATGCACCATTTACTGGAGTTTGCACAGCGTCGTGAAAATCCTTTTGTTGAACGAGTCTTATTGTTATCACCATTGATTCGTCCCGCCAAAACTGCCTGGTGGCATAATTCGGTCGGATTGGGCATTATTAGCCGAATCAAACGTGAAGTTCCCCGGCATTTCAGACGCAATAATCATAATCCGGAGTTTCTGCGTTTTATCCGGCTTAAAGATCCATTACAACCGCGAATGATGGGCATGGACTGGATTTTAGCGATGTCACGCTGGATGCTGGAAATGGAAGCGCGTCCGGCTTGTCGTATTCCAGTCTGGCTAGCACAGGGTGCACAGGATCAGACTGTGGACTGGCGTTATAATATCGAATTTATCCGACGTAAATTCAGACTCCAGACTTTGCTTATGCTAGAAGAGGGTTCGCATCAGTTAATCAATGAGCGTGCTGATATTCGTGCTGCATTGACGGGTTTGATTCCTGCCTTTCTGCATGCACACGGCAGCAAAACTTATTATTAATAGATTGAAAATTTAGGGTCTATTGACATTTACTGTTCATAAT
>DDAT01000045.1:0-13940 GCA_002332985.1 Acinetobacter lwoffii
CTTCCGATCTTACAGATTTGCTTCATTGCATCTACAGTTGCGCTGAAGAATTTACGTGGATCGAATTCGCTTGGTTTTTCTGCCATCATACGACGCATTGCACCGGTAGATGCTAAACGCAAGTCAGTATCGATGTTAATCTTGCGCACGCCGTGTTTGATCGCTTCAACCAGCTGTTCAACCGGAACACCGTAAGTTTCCTTGATGTCGCCGCCATACTGGTTAATCACTGCCAACCATTCTTGTGGCACAGAGCTTGAACCGTGCATGACAAGATGCGTGTTTGGAAGTGCTGCGTGAATTTCCTTAATGCGGTCAATCGCAAGAATATCACCTGTAGGTGGACGCGTGAACTTGTACGCACCGTGTGAAGTACCTACTGCAATTGCAAGCGCATCAACATTGGTATCAGCAACGAAGCTACGCGCTTCTTCAACTGAAGTCAGGAGTTGAGAATGATCCAGTACGCCTTCTGCGCCTACGCCATCTTCTTCACCCGCCATACCTGTTTCAAGGCTACCCAAACAACCGATTTCACCTTCAACAGATACGCCACACGCATGTGCCATTTGAACTGTACGGCGAGTCACATCAACGTTATATTCATATGAAGTTGGTGTTTTACCGTCTTCACCCAGTGAGCCGTCCATCATCACTGATGAAAAGCCTAACTGGATTGAACGTTGGCAAATGTCAGGGCTCGTACCGTGGTCTTGATGCATTACCACTGGAATATGTGGCCATTCTTCAATTGCAGCCAAAATTAGGTGACGCAAGAACGGAGCGCCTGCATATTTACGCGCACCCGCAGATGCTTGTACGATAACAGGTGAATTGGTTGCATCTGCTGCAAGCATAATTGCACGCATTTGTTCTAAGTTGTTTACGTTAAATGCTGGTACGCCGTAAGCATGTTCGCCGGCGTGATCCAAGAGCTGGCGCAATGAAATAAGAGCCATAATATCCTCCCAGTGAATGCCACATATTCTACATGTTCAAAGGTTTCAATTCAGCAACAAATAACACTATTTAAAAAAAATCCCTGCATTTGCAGGGATTTTGTGTCACATTAACCGGATTAAGGTGCTACAGGCTCTGAAGTCGCAGCAACTGACTCGTCTGCAGTCGCTTCGTCGGCTGGCGCATTGGCAACTTCAGCCGGGATATCGGTATTTTTTTCGTCTAGAATTGGCTGATCAATGGCATCAATGGCAGCTTGCTGTTCTGGAGTCACCGCCTGATCTGCCACGGCTGCCGAGCTTTCTGCTTCAGCTTCTGGTGCACTTTCCTGTTTTGCACACGCAGTCAATGCCAGAGATGCTGCTAATAATACTGCAATAGTTAACTGTTTCTTCATCACGTATTCTCGTCATTTGGTGATTTAATGACTGCATCTTATGACAGATTTATTGCATTTTAATGACGAAGCCATGAAGGGTAAATTTTCACTGTCAAAAAAATGACATAAAAAAAGCTGGCACTGGGCCAGCTTTTTAGCTTAGGACATACAATTAAGCACGTTCTAGAAGTACTGCAACAGCAGGAAGGGTTTTACCTTCAACGAATTCAAGGAATGCACCGCCACCCGTCGAGATATAACCAATTTTGTCAGCCACTTCATATTTATCAATCGCAGCAAGTGTATCCCCACCGCCCGCAATCGAAAAACCTTCAGATTCAGCAATCGCTAAAGATAAAGTTTTAGTACCTTCACCGAATTGATCTACTTCAAATACGCCGACTGGGCCATTCCAAAGAATGGTTTTAGAGGTTTTCAGGATTTCTGCAAATGCTTTCGCAGTTTCCGGGCCTACATCCAGAATCATGTCGTTATCAGCAACATCTGCAACGTTTTTCACCGTTGCTTTTGCAGCAGCCAATGAACCCAGGAAGTCTTCAAAGTTAATTTCAGAGGCATCTGCAACCACAACGTCAGTAGGAAGTGGAACTGCTACTTTTGCAGCAATGGCTTTTGCCGTATCGATCAGATCCTTTTCACACAATGATTTGCCCACGTTATAACCGGCCGCAGCAAGGAACGTGTTGGCAATACCACCACCGACGATCAATTGATCACAAATGTCAGAAAGTGAGGTTAAAACGTCCAGCTTGGTAGAGACTTTAGAACCTGCAACAATCGCCACCATTGGCTTTTCAGGGGTTTGCAGTGCACGACCAAGCGCATCAAGTTCAGCTGCCAGTAAAGGACCTGCAGCTGCAACTTTAGCCAGACGCGCTACGCCTTCAGTAGATGCTTCTGCACGGTGTGCTGTACCAAAGGCATCCATCACGAATACATCACACAATGCTGCATATTTTGCTGCAAGTTCAGGATTGTTTTTCTTCTCGCCGACGTTAAAACGGCAATTTTCCAGTAGAACCACCTGGCCTGGCTGAACATCAACGCCATCTAAATAGTCAGTAAACAGTTTCACTTCTTGGCCCAAAGCTTCAGTCAAGTAAGCCGCTACAGGAGCAAGTGACTGTTCAGCTTTAGGCTCACCTTCAACCGGACGACCCAGATGAGAATACACCATGACTGCAGCGCCTTTTTCTAGTGCTGCTTTAATCGTTGGCAATGCTGCACGAAGACGCGCATCGCTGGTGATCACACCATTTTTAACAGGAACGTTTAAATCTTCACGGATCAGAACACGTTTACCTGCTAAATCGAGGTCAGTCATACGCTGAAAGTTCATGTAGAGCTCACTTTATAGATATTAAAACCAGGCGATTTTAAATGATTATGCAGAAAAAGGTTAGCATCTTTTGCAGAAAACATTATGAATGCCAAAGTTTTGTTATGATAGAAAAAAGCCTCTTTTAGATTCAGTCCCTATGTCGATACATCCTGATCCAAATCTTAACCGTTTGAACGTGTTAGGTGAGCCTTTGTCCAGCTGTTGCTTCGATCCGATTACCGGATATTTCCGCAATGGCTTTTGCCATACTGCGACCACCGATCTGGGCCAGCACACGGTATGCGCACAAATGACTTCAGAATTTCTGAATTTTTCCCAAAAAGTCGGTAATGACCTGATTACACCTTTGCCCGAACTGGACTTCCCGGGCCTGCAACCGGGCGATTTCTGGTGTATCTGCGTAACGCGCTGGGTAGAAGCCTATGAAGCAGGTCAGGCGCCACCGATCAAGCTGCAAGCCTGCCACAAAGCTGTTCTGGCTTATGTACCGTTAAATATTCTTGAGGAATATGCTGTCTAATGAATTCTGTACAGATTATCTTGGCATCATCCAGTCAAACCCGCAAAGCGCTGATGGATCGTCTGCATATTGATTATATTTCCATGGTACCGGATATTGATGAATCTCCTCGCGGGGAAAATCACGCAGATGATCTGGCACAACGACTGGCTTTCGAGAAAGCCAGATATATTGCTGAACAGAATCCTGAAGCGATTGTGATCGGCTCGGATCAGGTGGCATGGCGTGAAGGTGCGCCGGATATTTTTATCGGCAAACCGTTAACGACTGAAAAAGCCATTCGCCAGCTACAAGCCAACTCGGACAAGATTGTCTATTTTAGTACTGCGCTCAGTGTGCAGCAACAATCGACCGGTTTTGAACAAAGTCTGGTTGAACACTATAAAGTCAAGTTTCGTAAACTTTCTCAGGCCGAAATCGAGCGCTATGTCGAAATTGAACAGCCGTTACATTGTGCAGGCAGTTTCAAATGTGAAAGCCTCGGTATCAGCTTGTTTGAAGAAATGATCGGACAAGATCAGACCACGCTGATGGGTATGCCAATGATCAAGCTCTGTCATATTCTTCGTGAATTAAAAATTTTGGTTCCTTAATCTCTCCCTTTAAATTCAGGCTTTACTCTATGTCTCAACCTTTAGACGTACTAGGCGGTATTACCGCTGAACAATTCCTTAGCGAATACTGGCAAAAGAAACCTTTACTGGTGCGTAATGCAATGCCTGAAATCGCCAGTTTGCTTGAACCCAATGATGTGATGGAACTTGCGCTTGAAGAACATGTCACTGCCCGTCTCATCAAGCAGAAAGATCGTGATCCGAATCAATGGAGCGTGAAATCTTCACCTTTGCTCAAAGCAGATTTCCAGAAAATGCCCAAGCTCTGGACGCTTTTGGTTCAGGCTGTAGATCACTATTCATTTGACCTGTCGGCACTTTGGAAAAAATTCCCATTTATTCCACAATGGCGTCGCGATGACATCATGGTGTCTTATGCACCGCAAGGCGGTTCAGTCGGCAAGCATTTCGATTTCTATGATGTGTTTCTTGTACAAGGCTATGGCCATCGTCGCTGGCAGCTTGGGCAAATGTGTGATACCGAAACTCCATTTGTTCCGGGTCAACCGCTTAAATTATTGCCTGAAATAGAAGTGAACTTTGATGAAGTGCTGGCACCTGGCGACTTGCTCTATGTGCCGCCTGGTCTGGCTCATTACGGCGTGGCTGAAGATGACTGCCTGACTTATTCATTCGGTTTCCGCATGCCAAATATCAGTGACATGATGGATCGTGTCGGGGATAAATTCTCTGAAAATGAAACGCTGCGTAACCCATTGCTGGATATCATCCGTGATCAAGTCGGTGCTATCGGTGAAGTGAGCAGCAATGAGCTGGAATATCTGAAAGAACACATCATGCAGCAACTGCATAATTCCAATGTTCTCGAAGATGCCATCATGAGCTTGATGTCCGAACCTAAATATCCTGAAAACCTGCCTGAAGCAGAAGAAATCAGTACAGGTGATCTGGAAGAAGCACTCGATCAGGGCTATAGCCTGATGCTCGAACCTGCGTCACGCCTGCTTTATACTGAAACGGACGGCGACGTTCTGTTCTGGGCAAATGGTGAGGGTGTGTGCATCTCTGAGACATTTACCGCAAAACTCAAACAGCTTGCAGATGGTGAAGCGCTGTTATTCGGTGAAGACTTCGCTGATGAAGAAATTCTGGAAGATGTTGCTGCATTATTAAATGAAGCCGTGTTGATGCTGGTTCCACCTGCTGACGACGAGTAATCTTTCCACGGTTCTATTTAGGCAATAATTTTAAGAGGATCACATGATCCTCTTTTTTATTTTTAGAGTCTAGAATTCTAACTAATTAAGGCTGATACAGCTCTAATACAACACGAATCAGCGTATCTCCTTGTTCAGATTCAATCTGGAACAATCCTCCCATGCGCTCAACCCGCATTTTCATGCTGCGCATTCCAATACTCAGACCATTTTTTTGCACCATGTCAGCATCGAAACCGATGCCATTATCCTGAATGCTTAAAGTAAGCTGATGTGGCTGGGAATATTCCAGACTGACTTTTACCTGACTGGCCTGACTATGCTTAATGATATTGGTCAGACTTTCTTCGACTACTCGGATCAAGGTCAAACACTGTAATGCCGTCGGTTCACGCTGCCAGACTTTTGGAAATGACCATTCAACTACAATCCCCATTTCTTCCATCAGCTGGGTAAAACGATAACGTACCGGTGCGATCCAGAGTACCGGCGTTTGTGGGACTTTATTTTCAATAGATGAACCACTGTCAATGATTTGTCTGAGATCATCTCTGAGCAGTTTCAGCATGGAAAGAAACTGCTGTTTAGAAACTGTTTCGCTACTTTGATCCACCAGAATCATGGAACGGACAATAGACCCTCCCAACCCGTCATGCAGTTCATGTGACAGATTAATCCGCTCTTGCAGACGAACATTGGTCAGCTCCAATTGATGTTTATCGCTCAGGCTTTTATTCAGGTCAGCACTGACCTGCTGGACTTTACATTCTAACTGGGTATTAAATTTTTCGATTTTCCTGACATTACGATTCAGGCGTGTGCCCATAATCAGCACGACAAACAAGGTAATAATTGGTGAGGTATAGGGAGATAAAGGTGAAAACTCATTGACCTTGGTTTGGTTCAACATGATCAGGTCAATGACTACACACAGCAGAATCCCCCAAAGACACAACGTCAGGAAGAGATATTCTCCATTTCGGGTTTTGATGGCCTGATAGCTGATATACACAGTACAACTAACAAAGAGCAATACATAGAAGATAAACACTCCACCTAGCACCTGCTCCAGATAATTCAAGGGACTGATCATCACCAGTAGGCTGGACAGAACGCTGACCAGAATAAATCCTCGCTCCAACTGCTTAAATTTCTGTTTTACAAAGCGGATCAGATACAGACAAAAACAATGGATATAGGCAATGAAAAAAAGCATATTGGCTTTAGCTGCCGAAATCGTGGAGTGAAATGGAAAATTTTCTGTAGTCAAGACATTGGAAATAAACAGAATCCACAACAGTGAACTGAGTGCCAGCCAGCCAAAAGTG
This sequence comes from Acinetobacter lwoffii, assembly GCA_002332985.1. GTDB lineage: Bacteria > Pseudomonadota > Gammaproteobacteria > Pseudomonadales > Moraxellaceae > Acinetobacter > Acinetobacter lwoffii_N. The sequence continues at coordinate 6,343 of DDAT01000045.1, forward strand.
GTTTCTGAACGCCGGAATAACCAGATAATGAAACAGATCAGCCCAATCGTGGCAGAGAAAATCATATTGATCTGGAATACGGTACGGCGATCCCAGATTTTTTCCAAATACTGCTGGCTATTCACCAACACATTATTAAACTGAATATTGCCCAGGCCCGCGCTTTGGAAACTGTAGCCATTTACATAAATCAGGATTTCATTACTGTCTTTACGCAAACCGCTAATCGGGAAAACCCAGTAACGCGGCATATTCCAGCTTTTCGACAAGGGCTCTTGCAAGTTCCGGTCAGACCAAAGCAAGTCACCATTCAGGAACACGGCACCTGCCGAATTAATATAATCAATAGAAAAGGCAACCGGTTCTGCAAGGCGGATGTTGTCCTGACATGACCAACGCCAGACAATCTTGTACCAGGCACCCCCATGATAATTCTTCCAGTTATTCTGCCAGTTATCCGGCAAACGTACGCTTTGCCAGCCTGATGTCGGCATCTCGGTAGGACCCTGAGCCTGAACCTTCTGAATATATTCGATCTTCACCTGACAAAGATCATTAATCTGAAAATGGTTTTGTGCCTGACTCATCCTACAGAACAAGCAAAGCCAGCTGCAAAGGACAAAAACACCGATCCATTTCAGTCGCTGCCGTTTGCTGCTTCTGGAACAGGCAGATGACATTACAGAATTCCCAGATGCCGTGCGGTACTGACCGCCTTGGTACGTTTACTGACCGAGAGTTTGCGGTAAATATGCTTAATATGACTTTCGACGGTATAGCGTGATACACAGAGCTGCTCGGCAATTTCACGATTACTCAGACCTTGCGCAACCAAGGACAGGATTTCCTGCTCCCGCTGTGTGAGCGTTTCCTGATCCGCAGCTGGCCTGTTCTGCTCTACTGTTAATGAAATGGCAGGAATAGAAATCTGTTTTAAAATTTCACGGGCAACAAAGGGATCAATCGGTGCACCGCCACGCAAAATACTGCGAATAGCCAAGGCGACTTCAACATCATCCCGTTCTTTCAGCACATAACCGGTCGCACCGGCCTGAATTGCCCTAAACAGGCTATCTTGGGTACTCCAGGCAGACAACACCAGAATCAACGCTTGTGCGTCCTGTTCGCGGATTTTTTCAATAATTGAAATCCCATTCCCATCTGGTAACCCCAAATCTACTAAGGCCAGTGCAATCGGCTGTTGATGAACTATGGAATATGCTTCTTTAACCGTATTGGCAAATAGCAGAACGTCTTGGTTATAACCCAGATTGGTTAATATAATTTTTAAACGGCGCTGAATGACATACTCATCTTCAACGATTAATACAGGTACTGGCAAGAGTGCCTCTGATGCTGTCATAAGTACGCCCCTTATATTTATTGTTATGTTCCCTTGAAGATTAAAATATAAACAATAAAGCTCTAAAAATCATGGTTTTTTTCATTTATTTATAATGTTTGGTTTTATGCTCATTAGAGACACATAATAGCTCTCACACTAAATACAAATAAAAAATGCCATCTGTTGATAAGATGGCAGTTCTAGACAGAAAATATTTGAAGTTACACAAGCTTCCTACTTTAAGCAGTACCGTATTGCTGTTTTAAATATTTCACAATCTCCGCCGATTCAAACATGCTTACCCCTGTATTTGGATCGACCAGATAAGGCAGCTGAATCGTATTTCCCATCATTTCAAACAACTGTTCACGCTTGCCACCCGCAAGCGGTTCATATTTCCCCGGCTTTAAACGTAACTTGGCTGGTCCATAATCCTGCCAACGTTCTTTGGCCACATTATGAAAAACAAAGGGAATTTCAAGCTCTGACAGAACACCACGTACCACCCGGACAAAAGGACTGGCTTCAAACCCCCATAATTCCAATAGCTGTTCCGGTGCCGGACGATCAAGCACCTGTTTATTGACCCAGACTCCGCGAGCGCCATTAATAATTGTTCCGGCAAAAGCAGCGACTGGAATTTTAGGATAGTGAGCATATTTCTTGGGAGTTTTGCCGGTTTTGCCATAATGCTTGAACAGATGATCGATAATATCCTGAGACTCATAGAGTCGATCACCGGTATTTTCATCAACTAAAAAAGGAAATTGCAGTTTTCCACCCAATTGCTGCACCTCAGGACGGAAATGAGTACCCCCTCGTGGACATGGATAAACTTCATAATCCAGATTTAGCAAGGTCATGACTTCACGCACCCGACGACAAAATGGTGAACCCTCGTATTCATAGAGCTTCAAGGCTTTTTCAGGCTGATTTGGAAACGGTGTACCCACCATCCCACGTCCACCTTCAGCGATTGAAGAGGCTAAGGCTTGTGCGACTTTGATCTGATGACTCAACATAGTATTTTCCTATTTTTGTTTTATATGAATGAAAGACAGAATGTAAACATCCTGTCTTTCAGGGTACAGATGAGTTTTGTTGTTATTCTTGCATGCAGAAATGCAGATTTCAGCCGATTAAGCCACTAATGCTGTTTTAGACACCACAATACCATTATTGTCTGCATAAACATACTCGCCTGCATTAAACGTGACACCACCAAAACAGAGAGAGATATCAACTTCACCCACACCCTTGCGGTTGCTCTTTTGCGGAATAGCCGCCAATGCATGCACACCAAGATCAAGTTCAGCAATCGCATCGACATCACGAACGCAACCATAAATAATTACGCCATTCCAGTGATTTTTTACCGCTGATTCTGCAATCAGGTCACCCATCAAGGCACAGCGCATGGATGCACCGCCATCTACGACCAAGACCTTGCCTGTTCCATCTGTGGCCAATAATTCTTTGACCCGTGAGTTATCTTCAAAACACTTTACTGTCACAATCTGACCGCCAAAGGTTTTGCGCGCCCCATAACTCTTGAAAAATTTACCGTCCAGGCAAGGTGTAACTACCTGAAGCTCTAATTCTGGATGATCATCTAACAAGTCACAGGTGACAAATGCTGCTGTAGACACGGTGTTTTCCCCTCATTTCATTTTTTGTATGCGTAAATTATCATAAATTTCAAATTTTACCGTCTGAGTCAGCGCGGCCTCGACCATAGTATGAGCCACCTGATCGGCTGTCACTGGCTTATAGGCAAAACTATCTGGAATAAAACGCGATACTTTGTGGTAAACCTGCTGCGCGATATCTTCCAAAAAACGCTGCTCCGGACGTTCACCAATGAGCAATGAAGGTCGGATCAGGCTGATTCTGTCCAGAGTCAATGTTTGTACATATTCCTCCAGTTCACCTTTAACCCGATTATAGTAAAAATGTGATTGGGAATCGGCACCCATTGCGCTTAGCAAAAGATAATGGGCCGAGGTTTGCTGTAATAGCTCTGCAAAGTGAGCATTTATGGTATAGTCAATACTATAAAATGCCTGTTTGGATCCGGCTTTTTTCATGGTGCTGCCCAGGCAGCTAAAACCATGGCTATGCTTGCTGACATCCTGATCATTCAACATCAGGAAATCTTCCAGTACCAGTTGTTGAACTTTATCCAAAGCATCCAGATCATTTTGATGTTTTCTGAACACTGCAGTAATCTGCTGGCAAGTCGGCTCATCTTGCAAACGTTTTATCAGTTGTTTTCCCACCAAGCCGGTGGCACCTATCACGATGGGATGAGTCAGTGATTTAGTCATTTTTTATACGATCTCCTAGGTGGAATACTAATCTAACGTTTTCTTTAGAATTTTTCTGCATCTAAAATGTTGTCAAAGCATGTCAAGACTTGACTTCGGTGCTTAGTTTAATCAAAATATGGCACTTGTTTACGGGCTGGTGATAATTCCTCTGATGTTGGTTTTCAGTTGAGTTTCAGCCCGCCCAGACCAATCTATTTCAAGGAGTGCACGAGTGGCAAACTCTGCTCAAGCTAAAAAACGTGCTCGTCAAAACGTTAAAGCACGCAAACACAACGCAAGCTTGCGTTCTATGGTTCGTACCTATCTTAAACGCACATTAGCTGCTATCAGCACTAATGACTATGCAGTTGCTACTGAAGCGTACAAATCGCTTGTTCCAGTAATCGACCGTATGGCTGACAAAGGCATCATCCATAAAAACAAAGCAGCTCGTCATAAGAGCCGCTTGAACGCGCAAGTTAAAGCATTAGCTTCTAACTAATCGCAAATGAAAAAAGCCCTTTTTTAGGGCTTTTTTTGTGCCTGAAATTTCAAGAAATCAGAAAAACAATCCGTTTAGATGCCCCTCATCCTGCCAATACGATGAGATAAAAAAATAAGTCGCACCTCCCTTTTTAGATTATTGATCTTTATCCATAGAGGATGGCGAAGTAGTCTTATCCTGTTTCGTATTGTCAGTATCCCGCTTTTGACATGCGGTTAAACCCAAAATCGCGATCAGGCTAAAAATTGTGATAATTTTCATGGTTTTTCCTCAAGATGAATATTTCTATATTTATTAAGCATAGATAATTTTTATACTTACATTATTGAATTTTCGCCCTATAAATGTAAAAGATGCAGTTCAAAATTTATTTTTATCGTTTTAGCCTGAACTTTATTGAATGATCAATATGAAACGCCACCTCCTCTTTATGAAATTTCTGGTCATAAATAAAAAAACTCAACTGCTGCGAACAATTGAGTTTTGAATAGATCAATTTGATCTAAGAAAGTTGGGAACGTTTAAAATCGGCAATATCCAGTTCATGTACCTGACCGCGCCAGATCCATTTCAGTTTGGATTCCAGAAATACATCACCTTCAAACCAAACAAACAGACCTTCCATCATTTTTGGCCAGTCTTCCCGACTGACATCCTGACGCCCTGACATCACCGCAATCATCGCTGCCAAAATGGTATCGTGGCTGACGGCCAGACTCAATCCATATTTATTTTGTGGATGGGTGTTATAAATCAGTTCCAGCACATCCACCACGCCATGAATCGGCTGTTTCATCCCCGGCAAGGCATTATTGACAAAACTGTTGATAAAACCGAGTGCACCTTGCTTGGCAAAATAAGGTCCGGCTTTTTGAATATCCAGTACAAAGCTGCCAGGCTCTACCAGAAGCCCCTGTTCAATAATTTCAATACGATGGGTATTCTGCTCAGGGGTAACCGCATCTGCCCCTTCAATCATCAATGCAGCGGTATCAATACAACGCTGGATTGGACTTGAAATACAGTGATGAATCACGCGATCGGTTTGATCAGCCAGATAAGCGCCCCATTCCTGCGCCAGATCCCGCCCCTGACTGGTCAGTTGCAGATCATAGCCTGCCAAACCCTGCCCCGGAACATCTTCACGAATCGAATGCCGTGTAAATAAGGTGACAGGCGTCTGTACATCGGGCAATAAATCAATTGCACTCAACATACTCGGTGGAAGCAGTTTCAGGGACACGTTACAGCCAACTCTGGATTTGGTAATAGGTTAAGCACCACTATAACACGCTCAGAATTTTGCTCAATGCTCGGCCTGCATGTCAGAAACCGCCTGCAATGCAATAATTTTCATATCATTATTCTTATAAGCAATGAATCCGCCATTCAGCAAAGTATCCCGATGATTATAAATAAATGGGCGACCTTCTAAATCGACCAGGCCACCACCAATCCGTTCGAGCATACATTGACCAGCGCTGGTATCCCATTCCGAGGTCGGATGAAAGCGTGGATAGATATCGACCTGATCTTCCAGCATCATGCAAAATTTATAAGCGCTGCCCGCTTTAAACTCTGTGTAGTCCGTGAGCTTGGCCAAACTTTGCAAATACTCCAGATATTTTGGTTTCTGCTGGCTACTTTGGCTCAATCCCACAGCAATCGTTTTAGTAGTTTCAAGCATTTCATAAGCAAACCATGTCATCTTTTGGATATCATATTTATAAGGCAAGCCCTGCTCAGGACAGAAATAAATCAGTTGCTGCTCCGGAACCGCCAATATGGCAAAAGTGGTCAAACTGCCTCTGACTAGACTCAAATTAATGGTAAATTCGGGGCGCTGGTGCAGAAATTCCTTGGTACCATCTAGCGGATCCAGTAACCAGAATTCTGACCATGAGCGGCGTTCATGTTCCTGTCCTTCTTCAGACAATAAAGGCAAACTTGAAATCTCTGCCAAAGCTTGGGTCAGATAAGTATCGACCCGAAAATCTGCCTGAGTCACCGGAGAATTATCATTTTTTTTGATGACATCAAAAGCTGCACCAGAACAATAACGCTGATATTCTTCTCGCAAAATTTCACAGGCTTGTGTCAAAATGGGCACGAACTGCAAAATCATTGGATCTTGTGGTGCTGCTGTTGCTTTAAACATAGAAAACCTAAATATGTCAAAATGCTCTGAAAAACCTACCATAATTTTCGATATGGATGGCACTTTACTTGATCTTGCCTACGATGATTTCATCTGGAACGAGTTATTGCCTGTGCGTTATGCTGCCACACATGGCTGTAGCCTGGAACAAAGCCAGGCGACACTCTATGCATTCTATCAGGAACATAATCATACCTTAAACTGGTACTCTTCACGCTTCTGGACGGCTAAAGTCGAAGTCGATGTTCTGGCGATGCAAATTGAACATAAAGATAAAGTCGCTTTACGCACTCATTGTCTCAAATTGCTCGATTATCTTAAAAATAATGGCTATCCGATCTGGCTGGCCACCAATGCTGACTGTGCTGGCTTGGCCTTTAAACTGGATCACTTAAATTTAAGAGATTATTTCGATGTGATTGTCAGTTCAGAAACGATTGGGCATGCCAAAGAATTTATCGAATTCTGGCAAGGCCTGAATGCGTTGCATCCATTTGACCCTGCACATGCTTATTTTATTGATGATACCGAAAAAGTTCTGAATGGTGCCAAAGCCTATGGCATTCAGAACCTGTTCAGCATCCAGCAACCCTCTTCAGCCAAAGTAGCACGCCAGACTTGTAATTACCCGATGCTGCACCAATTAACAGATTTAATCACTCATTTAAATCAGGCTGAGGTAGAAAAAAAATATGCGTAAATCGTCTTTACCCGAAGATGCGGTAGGCATGCGTATAGACAAATGGCTGTGGGCAGCACGGTTTTTTAAAACCCGCTCGATTGCCAAACATGCGATTGAAGGTGGCAAAGTCCATCACAATGGTGAACGTGTCAAGGTATCGCGCGAAGTCCGTGTTGGTATGGAACTGACGATTCAGCAAGGCATCGACAAAAAAACCGTGCTGGTTAAGGAACTTTCTGATGTTCGTGGACCTGCACCCGTGGCACAAAAACTGTATGAAGAAACCGAAGTCAGTATTGCGCGCCGGGAATTGATTACATCACAAAGAAAGTTGCATAATCTAGCTCGTCCCGACCATCGTCCAAGCAAGAAAGATCGTCGTGATATCAGTAGATTTAAAAATGAAAATAGTCAGAATTTCGATCAGTCATGGTCCTATAATGACGATTAAATTTAAGCGTCAGAATATGTCGTACATGCGCTGACTTTTATAGAACACTAGGGAAAATTCTGTCACTATACACCTGTGGAACAAAGCTCTAATTTAAGACATCCACTTGAGTACTAACTTAGTGACATCGTATTGAGGTTGTAAGATA
>DDAT01000045.1:14011-67856 GCA_002332985.1 Acinetobacter lwoffii
GGTATTGAGGTTGTAAGATGGATGAGAATAAAAACAAGGCGCTCAACGCTGCCTTAAGCCAGATTGAAAAACAGTTTGGTAAAAATACAGTTATGCGTCTTGGTGACAATACCGTTCAGGCAGTTGAAGCCGTGTCTACAGGTTCTTTAACGCTAGATATCGCGCTCGGTATTGGTGGTTTACCAAAAGGTCGTATCGTCGAGATCTATGGTCCTGAATCTTCAGGTAAAACCACAATGACATTGCAAGCAATCGCAGAGTGTCAGAAAGCAGGCGGTACATGTGCATTCATCGATGCGGAACACGCACTTGATCCTCAATATGCGCGCAAACTGGGCGTAGATATCGACAACCTGCTGGTATCGCAACCGGATCACGGTGAACAGGCACTTGAAATCGCAGACATGCTGGTACGCTCTGGCGCGATCGACATGATCGTTGTCGACTCTGTTGCTGCATTGACTCCGCGCGCTGAAATTGAAGGCGAAATGGGTGACTCGCATATGGGTTTGCAAGCCCGTTTAATGAGCCAGGCACTGCGTAAAATTACTGGTAATGCCAAGCGTTCCAACTGTATGGTGATCTTCATTAACCAGATTCGTATGAAGATTGGTGTCATGTTTGGTAGCCCTGAAACCACAACTGGTGGTAACGCACTGAAATTCTATGCCTCTGTCCGCTTGGACATCCGTCGTATCGGCCAAGTGAAAGAAGGTGACGAGATTGTTGGTTCTGAAACCAAAGTCAAAGTCGTGAAAAACAAAATGGCGCCTCCGTTTAAAGAAGCTTTATTCCAGATTCTTTATGGCAAAGGTGTTAACCATCTAGGTGAATTGATCGACCTTGCTGTACAGCAAGAAATCGTGCAGAAAGCTGGTGCGTGGTATTCTTATCAAGGCGACAAAATTGGCCAGGGTAAGAACAACACCATCCGTTATCTGGAAGAGCATAAAGAAATGGCTCAGACGATTGAAAAGCTGATTCGCGACCAGCTTCTCACCAAAGCAGTGGTTGTTGAAGAAGACGATAGCAAGGAAGAACCTGACTTTTTAGATGCATGATCTTATTAGATGCATCATCTTTAAACGTCAATACACAGCGCCCTCCGGGGCGTTTTGTTATTATATAGGGAATCTAAAATCCGAGAGAATCATGTCAGACGCGAAATTCAGCAAACTGCTCGATTATGAAACTTTAAAACAGCAATTTGGTGATACTGAAGATCAAGCTCAACCTGCAAAAAGTGCGATCCAAGACGCTCCTGAATTTGATCCTGAAGAACGTTTGTTTTCCTCTACCCCAACTCAGGATGAGAAGAAACCGGGACTGACAGGCTCACGCTTACGTTCTTATGCCTTTGCCGTACTGACGCGCAAGGAATATTCCAAAGCCGAACTGATCGAGAAATTAAGCCTTTATGCAGAGCATCGTGATGAAGTCATTACCTTAGTGGAAGAGCTGTCCCGTGAGAACTATCAAAGTGATCAGCGTGTGGCGGAAACCATGTTGTCGAGTCAAAAGCGTAAAGGCAAAGGTCCCAATCAAATTAAAATGAAACTCAAGAGCAAAAAGATTGATACTGCTCTAATTTCAGAAGAACTCAAAGAAACCGACTGGGTTCAACAAGCCTATGAACTAAAAGTCAAAAAATATGGGACTGAGGTTACTAAAGACCCTAAGCTCAAAGCCAAACAGATCCGTTTTCTAATGTATCGTGGTTTTGAAATGGATGCGATTATCAAGGCGATTAACCGTAAAGCAGAAGATTAATTCTTATCTTCTTTGAAAGTCTTAATGCACGTATAAGTATATTGGTTATTTATCCAATATTAGCTGCAAAATAAAGCACGACATAAAATAATAATGATCTGAATCATTAAAATAATAAGATAGTGCTGTTTGATGACATTGAAAAAGGAATGATATTTGAGAATAGAAAACTGCGAATTCGCATTGTTATTATAATAAGAATATGGTGGCAACCCTACCAGCAAAGCTCCGGCACATCATAGTTCTATTACCGTTGCTACCTTCCGGTCCTGGCGGGGTTCATAGAGTACAATTGCGAAGTAACCAGCAGGGCTACCATTACAAAAACAGAGTATAGAGATTTTTAATTAAGTTGCAAGCCTTGTTCCGCAAAATAATCCCTCAAGCTATCCGTTTGATTATTTTAAAAACAATATTGATATTTCTGCTGATTTTTAAGGGATCTTCACAATCAATCCATCAACACTCAGATTCACATGATCTTTGTAAAACCTTGTTGCATTTTCTAAAAATGCCGTTTTTAATGTGTGCAATGTATATGAATGATCTACTTTGAAAAGATGAGCAGCGGATCCGCATCTCACAAAGAATTATGGAAATTTTATGATGTTTAAAAAGACCGTATTGTGTGTAGTGACAGCACTCTTTACCACACCTCTATTTGCCAATATTCCGATTGAATCGCGCGGCTTGAGCCAAGCTACGAATCAGACCGCAGTGAATACTCCAGCGGCAATTGCGGCTAGTGCAACTCCAGCCGTTCAAACCAATACCAGCTGGCAAATCATGCAAAAGAACCAGCAGCTCGAAAATGACCTGCGGATTTTGCGCGGTAAAATGGAAGAACATGAAAATGAGATTGAACGGCTCAAAAATGAACTGACTAATCGTTATGCCGATCTCGATCAGCGTCTTGAACTGTTGCAGCAAAAAATTGAACCTGCTGAAGACAATCCAACGGAGGAAAACCCACAGGATACTGCACCCAGCCTAAGCGCAAATAAGGTCAATACAGCAAGCAGCGGACAGCAACCTGCTGAGCTGGAAAAAGCCGCTTATACCGTGGCTTTAGATGCTTATAAAAATGGCGGTGCAGCCAAAGCCATTGCCCCGATGCAAAACTTTATTAAAAACAATCCGAATAGCGTTTATATCAGCAATGCTTATTTCTGGTTAGCGGAATTCAATCTGGCGATTGACCCACCAAAATTTGCTGAAGCGAAACGTAATTATCTGATTGTCGTTGACCGTTACCCAAATTCCGCGAAAGCATCCACTGCCCTGTATCAGCTTTATAACATCAGCAAAGATGTCGAAAAGAATGCTACGCTTGCTTCACAATATAAAACAAAGCTACTGAAGAATTATCCGAAAGCTGAGGAAATTAAATTTCTTAAGTAAAATAGAAATTCCCAAAATAAAAAAGACACCTTCAGGTGTCTTTTTTATTACCTCAAACATTTAGCGCACAATGCCGCGCTTCGACTGTTCAAGAGAGTCAATTAGACGTTGTACTTCAGCCACTTCCGGCAAAATTCCTGTACGGATCTGCTCGATTGCTTCCTGAGTTGTTAAACCTGATTTATAAATCAGTTTAAAGGCATCACGTAAACCGCTGATTACGGTCTTTGACCAGCCTTTACGACGCATACCTTCAATATTCATGGCAAATGCATGCGCAGGATTACCTGAAACCATCACATAAGCCGGTACATCTTTCAGAATCAGTGATGCACCACCAATCATGCTATAAGAATCAATCTTACAGAACTGATGAATGCCCGAGTTTCCGCCAATGACGACGTAGTCCCCGACATGGACATGTCCAGCCACACCGACGTTATTGGCAAAGATATTATAATCTCCAACCATACAGTCATGTGCAATATGAGTATTGACCATGAGCAGGTTATGACTACCGATCTTGGTCAGGCTCTGGTCCTGAACCGTACCACGATGCAGACTGCAATGCTCACGAATCTTGTTGTGATCGCCAATCTCAAGCCAGGTTTCTTCACCAGCATACTTAAGATCCTGACACACCTCGCCTACACTGGCGAACTGGAAAATTTCATTATATTCACCTATACGCGTATAGCCACCCACCACCACGTGTGAATGAAGTTTGCTACCCGCACCAATAGTGACATTTGGCCCGATAATACAATATGGGCCAATTTCTACATCAGCAGCAATGACTGCTGACGGGTCAATAATGGCAGTTGGATGAATAAGGGGATTATTGCTCATGCCTGCTCGACTTTTTGATGCGAAACCATAATTTCCGCGGTTGTTGCGACGACGCCATCTACAGTGGCAATACAATTATATTTGTAAATGCCCCGCTTTTGCATCACTAATTCAGATTTTAAAACCAATTGGTCACCTGCAACCACCTGTTTTTTAAATCTAACTTTTTCCGCACCGGCAAACAGGAACAAAGAACCCTCACTTGGCACTTCGTTATTCATCACAAAACCCAGAATTCCAGAGATTTGTGCCAGCGCTTCAACAATCAGTACACCCGGCATAATTGGATAATTCGGAAAATGGCCTTGTAAAAACTCTTCATTAATTGAGACGTTTTTATAACCAACAATGCCATTATCGGTAATTTCGACGACGCGATCAACCAATAAAAATGGATAGCGATGGGGCAAATATTCACGAATCTTTTGAATATTCATTGGCAATTCAGGCTTCGTGAATGTAGGCAAATTCGACTCTGTCATCATAATTATTTACGCAACTTAAATGTTGATTCAATGGACTCAATCTGAGATTGCATATGATCTAGTCGTTTGATCACCTGGGTCAATGGCACATCTGCTAATTGTCTGAGGCGAACCACGGTACGTTTCCATTTCTGGTTTTCAAACAGACCAATCCCGGATGAATATTTTCCAGCTTCAGAAATATTATTTGTCACCATTGACATTCCGGTCAACGTCACATTATCGGCAATATTCAAGTGTCCAGAAATCGCAGAGGCACCACCAATGATACAGTTTTTGCCAATCGAGGTACTTCCTGCAACGGCAGTTTTTGCAGCAATCGCGGTATGTTCACCAATTTTAACGTTATGCGCGATTTGCACAAGATTATCAATAATAACACCCTGTTGCAAAATCGTATCATCCAGTGCACCACGGTCTACGCTACAATTTGACCCAATACGCACATCATCCTCAATGCGTACAGAACCTAATTGCGCAATACGGTGCCATTTGCCTTGATAAGGTGCAAAACCAAACCCTTCGCTGCCAATCACGCTATTGGCATGAATACGTACCCGATTACCAATTTTTGCTGCGCCGGTGAGGGTCACATGTGAGTCAATAAAACAGTCCTGACCGATCTCGACATCATCATCGATCTGCACATGCGCCTGAACAATCGTATTCGCACCCACGACACAATGCTCACCAATCACCACATAATGACCAATATAAGCATCGTCCGCGATCATTGCCGACGGGTGAATTTGAGCCGTACTTTCAATGCCACGCTGGCGATGTTTTTTCTCAAAGACATGCGTCAGAATCGCAAAAGCCAGATAGGGATTTGCCACAACAATAAAGTTTTGATGTAAAGTTATCTGTTGTTTTAGTTCAGCCGTGACAATTAAAGCACCTGCCTGACTTTGATTGGCCTGCTCTACATATTTATCGGCATTCACAAATGCCAGATCGTGTGAAGTTGCCTGTTCAAGACTGGCCAAAGCACTCAAACGTAAATCTGTCTGACCTATGCACTCGCCCTGAACCAGGCGAGCGAGATCAGCTAACTGAAGCTGTTGATGATTCATTGATTATTTAATTGCATTAACCTTTTGAATCATTTTATCAGTTAAATCATATTTAGCATCATAAGCAAGCGCTGAATTTTTATTTAAAACCACATCCAGGTTGTTTTCTCTACGCAATTGTTCAGCAATTTGCTTTACACGTGCATCAAATACAATTCGGATCTGCTGAATCGAGCTTTGGACATTCGTCTGTACAGATTGTTGTAACTGATTTAATTCTTGCAGCTTAGCCTGATATTGCGCAGACATTTTCTGTTTTTCAGTCTCACTGAGCTTGGTATTGGATTGAGCACGTTGCTGCAAAGCTTCCAGCTCCTTGCTGAGTTGTTCAATCTTGGTGGTTTGTGGCTGAATTTTTTGCTGAAATATCGTGTTTTGCTGTTTCAGATAGGTACTACCTTCAACCACACGCTCCAAGTCAATTACCCCCATACTGGCCGCTTGAGTCAAAGGAGTAACACTTGCCAAAGCCAGACTCATTACCATCATCATTTTTTTCATATTCTTACTCATTCAAAAAAATTTGCTCACAAAACCTGCAGGCTTTATGAGCAAAATTTAGTTTCTAGGTCAAAACGATTTTAGAAAGTACGTCCAATTTCGAACTGGATGTTTTTAGTATCATCTCCGTCTTTTTTATTCAACGGATAAGCATAGCTAAGTGATAATGGGCCAATCATGGTGATCCAGGTGAAACCCGCACCCACGCTATAGCGCATATTATCTGCATCGAAACCGAAGTTATCTTTACAGTACTGCTTTCCATTTACCGAAGTGCCATTAACGAAAATATTTTCATTTGATACATCACACTGGGTATCAAACACTTGCGCACCTTCAGCAAAGATGACTGGACGAACCTGACGTGCCCAATCCCCTTTGAATGGTACCGGAAGTACTAATTCGGTACCAAATTGAATTAGTGCATTACCACCTACTTCCTCAGGAGAAGGATCCGTTTGACCTGTATCAGAGAAATATACACCTGGATATTTAGGACCTAATGTACTATTTTCATAACCACGAACCGAACCAAAACCACCTGCATAGAAATTCTTGTAGAATGGCAAGTCATTACCATAACCCAACTTACCATAACCGCGCAGGACAAAATCTTTGCCTAATGGGAAAAATGCCTGAGCGTCATAAGTGACTTTTTGATACTCGACATCACTACCTGGCAAGGCAATTTCAGCATTGACACGATGTGACATACCCGTTGTCGGGAACATCGGTCTATTTAAGGTATTATAAGACCAACCTAAATTAAGGTTATAAGTCAAAAAATCACCCTGGAATTCTTGACCATATGGAACTGGATTAGGGCAAGGCTGGTAACCAGTAACATTCCCAGCAGAATCTTTAATTGGAACTAATGCTTGAGGACAATACTCACCACTTTTTGTTTCTTTTCCGCCATTACGTTCCAAATAATCAGCAACATAAGTCGACACATATGGACCAGTGGTTACATCCGTCTGATCAACATTCAGACCCAAACTAACACTTTGATTTTCATCAATTGGATAACCAAAGTTAATCCCACCACCAAAACTATCCGTCACATAGTTGTTGACGTTATAGTCATCATCAAGCTTGGTTTTACGGTAATACATGTTATAGCCGCGACGCACACCATCAATGGTGAAGTACGGGTCCATCACGCTCAAGTTATAATAATCTTGCGTTTCAGAACGCGACAAATCGATTGAAACACTATTCCCTGTACCCAGGAAGTTGGTTTGACTTAAACCTGCCTGGAAAGTTACACCACCGCTTTGCGAGAAACCAACTGCAAGAGTACTGGTTCCTGAATGCTGCTCTTCAACGGCAACATTCAAGTCCACCTGATCTGGCGCACCCGGAATACGTGCAGGTTTGATATCGACAGTTTTAAAGAACCCGGTACGCTCCAGACGAACCTTAGACAGGTCAATCTTTTCATTGCTTGCAAGTGCACCTTCCATTTGGCGCATTTCACGACGTAATACTTCATCCGCAGTTTTAGTATTACCAGTAAAATTAATACGTCGTACCGTGACTTGCTGCCCCGGATTAATATAATAATTTAGATCAACCAGTTTGGTTTCGTTGTTAATTTGAGGAACAATGTTGACTTCTGCATAGTAATAACCTGCGTTACCATACTTACGCTGTAATAACTGCTTAACCGCGTTAACTTTTTCCTGCGAATAAATTTCGCCTTCTTTGAAAATTTGTAAAGCCTGCAATTCTTCAGTCTTATAAAGTGCATCACCTAAATATTTGGTTTGACCAAATTTAAATTGCTCGCCTTCATCCACAGACACTTCGATGAAAACATTCTTTTTATCTTCACTCAAGTTCAGGCTGGAATTGGTAATATTAAAGTTGATATAACCGCGATTTAGATACATGGCACGCAAAGCTTCTAGGCTCGCCGCCATCTTTTCGCGTGCATAACGGTCATTACGCGAAATGACCGAACTCCAGCCACTTTCTTTTACGGCAAAGGCCTGCTTGATATCAGACTCTTTAAATACGGTATTCCCGATAATATTGATATCGAAAACTTTAGCCGCTTTACCTTCAATAAAATCAATCAGCAATTCAACACGGTTATTTGGTCGAGGCGTCGTGGTGACCGTAATATCGGCATCATAACGACCTTGCTGCATGTATTGCTGTTCAAGTTCAGTTTCAATAGTTTGCAGCGCTGATTTTTTCAGCACTTCGCCTTCAGCCAGACCCATTTTTTTCAGGCCTTCTTCAAGCGCTTCCTTAGGAATCAGCTTATTGCCTTTCAATTCGATTTTCGAAATAACCGGGCGTTCAACCACTTGGAAAACCAAGGTATTGCCCTGCTGAACGGCTTTAATGTCATCAAACAGGCCTGATGCATACATGCTACGAATTGCATTGGCAATGATTGGATCATTGACCCGATCACCACTGTTAATTGGCACTAGGCCATACACATTGTCAGGAGTTAAACGTACTAATCCATCAAATTTTATATCTTGTACAATGAATTCATCTGCTGCATATACTTGTTGTGCTACTGCCATTGCACTAACGAGTGCCAGAGGCATAAATAAATGTGTGTGCTGCATGCCAGTCTTTTCCGCTGTTAATTTATTCCATTTACGTTGTTATAAACGCATAAAATCATTAAATAATGCCAGAAGCATCATACTGCCGAGCAGTACCATACCAATTTTTAGTCCAACCAATTGTATTTGTTCGGAAACAGGTTTACCACGAATTAATTCAACAAAATAGTAAACCAGATGTCCGCCATCAAGCATTGGAATAGGCAGTAGATTTAATATTCCTAAACTTACACTCATTAGCGCCATAAAGGAAATAAAAGTTTCCCAACCCATTTCTGCGCTTTGTCCTGCCACTTTGGCAATGGTAATTGGACCTGATAAATTATCCAGGCCAATCAGACCGCGTACCATTTTGACAATCGAGTTCAGAATCATCGAAGATAAATGTGCTGTTTTATCAAATGCCATTACCAGTGCTTCACCTGGCGTATAATGAATGGTCTGTTTATATTCTGCAGGAATGGTCATTTTACCCGGATCACTTTGTACACCCAGCATACCGGTCACATTGCCCATATTGTCACGTTTGCCTTGTGGCATGACTTCTAGCTGAACCACCTGATTTGCACGTAGTACATCCATTTTCAGTAATTTTTCTGGAGATGCCTGTACCACCTGCACCACATCAAACCAGTCTTTCATCTGAACGCCGTCAATGGCCAGAATCTTGTCGCCTTCTTTCAAACCTTGACGGATGGCTGCACCATCTTCACTCAGTTTGCTAATTACAGCCGGAATTTCTGGCCGATAAGGCAAGAAACCCAAACTTTCAAGTGGCGATTGACTTTGATCTTTTAAATAGTTTTGAATCGGCAACTGGAACAGTTTGTTTTCACCAGCACGATCTGCCTGAATAGAAACCACGCCAGTTTCACCAACACGATCCACCAAGGCATAACTGAGTTTTTCCCAAGTTTCTACCTGAGTACCATCCACAGCTATAATTTTGTCGCCCGGCTGCATTTGTACTGTTGCAGCAGGTGTATTTGGTAAAACTTTGCCTACCCGGGTATTGAGCTGTTCTTGTGCCGGTAAAAACAACACCCAGATAAGAAGGACTGCAAAAATCAGGTTTATCAACGGTCCCGCTGCCACGATGGCAATCCGCTTCCACGGATGCTGACGATTAAAAGCTTTGGGTAAGTCTTCTTCAGCAACATTACCCTCACGTTCATCCAGCATCTTGACGTAGCCACCCAAAGGTAAGGCAGACAATTGATACTGAATTCCGGATTTTTTCGAGGTCCATTTTAATAATGTTGGCCCAAATCCAATGGAATAGACCAATACTTTAACGCCCAGTTTACGCGCCACAATATAGTGACCGAACTCGTGAATCGCAATTAAGGGACCGAGTAAGAGAATTGCTGCGGCAATCATAAACAAGGCATTCATATCTTAACTTCCTTTACTCACAACGTATTGCTGTGATAAACCTCGTGCCATTTGATCTGCTTGCAAGATAGCCTCCAGATCATGTGCAGGTTGATTGTCCATCTGATTTAGGACATGCTCAACTACCTGAGGAATTTGGGTAAATCTGATCTGTTGATTTAAAAATGCAACAACTGCAATTTCATTGGCCGCATTTAAAATCGTAGGTGCAATTCCGCCACTCTGCATGGCCTGACGGGCCAGTTTTAATGCAGGGAAACGGAGCATATCCGGTTCTTGAAAATTAAGTTGTGAATGCATAAACAGATCCAGTGGCGCCACATGCGTACTAATACGCTCAGGCCATGCCAAAGCATGTGCAATAGGCGTGCCCATATCTGGATTACCCATTTGTGCCAAAGTCGAACCATCAACGTATTGAACCATGGAGTGAATAATACTCTGTGGATGCACAACAACTGTAACAAATTGTTCTTGAACTGCAAACAAATGGCAGGCTTCAATCAATTCTAAACCTTTATTCATCAAGGTAGCAGAATCGACTGAAATTTTTTGACCCATGGACCAGTTAGGATGCTTGCAAGCTTGGGCAGGTGTGACCTCTTCAAGTTGCTGCATGCTATGGTTCAGAAACGGCCCACCCGACGCGGTCAGCAGAATCTGGGATACACCCAGTTTGGGCTTGCCATGACGCTCTGCCTCAAAATAATGCTGTGGCAGACATTGGAAAATCGCGTTATGTTCAGAGTCAACGGGAAGCAGTAATGCCCCATGATCGCGCGCTGCCTGCATCATGATGTCACCCGACATCACCAAAGCTTCTTTATTGGCCAACAGTACGCGTTTACCCGCTTTCACAGCAGCCAATGTCGGCAATAATCCTGCAGCACCAACGATTGCTGCCATCACAATATCAACGTCAGCGTGTTCAGCCACAGCAATTAAACCGGCTTCATCTTGCAGAATTTCAATATTAGCCAAATGATGTTGCTGGAGTCGTTTTGAGAGTTCATCTACTTTTTCAGCCGGCACCACCGCCACTTTAGGACGGTATTGCCGGCAAATTTCAACCAGCTCCTCGATACGACTTTGCGCGGTCACAGCAAAAACCGAGTATGCTTCAGGATGTCGCTGCAAGATTTTTAAAGTACTTTGACCAATGGAACCTGTAGCACCCAGTATACAAACTGCTTGTGACATTTATAAATCTACACCAATAAGTTTTAAAACAGCCATACCTGCTGCAAAGATTGGAGCTGCAGCAAGCAAAGAATCAATACGATCCAGTACTCCGCCATGTCCTGGCAAAATGCGACCTGAATCCTTAATACCGGCACGACGTTTGATCATGGATTCAAACAGATCACCCAGTACCGAACTAAATACCGTAACGACAGATAAAATCAGGAATAAAGTCAGTTCTGGCCAGGTCATATCCAGATAAAGCAAGGCAACTGCCGTTACAATCAGCATTGAGGTAACGATACCGCCGTAAAGTCCTTCTACCGATTTGTTAGGACTAACATTCGGCGCCAACTTTTTCTTGCCGAGTTTACGACCCACAAAATATGCACCACTATCTGCGCCCCATACCAGTAGAAACAGGTACATTAGCCACCACGGTGAACTTTGCCAGACAGAGAAAATTGCAGTAACTGCAGCAGAAATCAGAACTACACCGATTCCGTGTAGGCTAGTGTTATACCAGCCATCATATTCAGGATAGGTTTTAACCCAGTAAATACTCAGTAACCAGGTAATAATAGAAGCTACCCATAACAATAAGGCAACTTCGGCAAAATACAATGCCAAAGCGGAAAGTGCTGCAGTGAGCACCCCATATCCCCAAGCAACAGGTTTGATGACATGTTTAAATTTTCGCGGCATGAGTTTGAACCACTCATAACCGGCCACCCCAGCAGCAAGAACCATCAATACAAACATTGGATAATGTGATTCGGTAGCAAACATACAGCTCAGTACAACTGCTACCAACACCAATGCGGTTATAATCCGCTCAAACATGTATTAATTCTCAAGTTTTTCCTGATGAATCTGTTCTGATGTTTTACCAAAACGACGTTCACGCCCACCAAATACGGCAAGTGCATCATCAAGTTCTTCGACGGTAAATTCTGGCCA
Source organism: Acinetobacter lwoffii (assembly GCA_002332985.1). GTDB lineage: Bacteria > Pseudomonadota > Gammaproteobacteria > Pseudomonadales > Moraxellaceae > Acinetobacter > Acinetobacter lwoffii_N. Next base: position 26,219 of record DDAT01000045.1, read on the forward strand.
TAGCGTCTCAGTGAAATAAAGCTCTGCATAGGCTGCCTGCCATAACAGGAAATTCGAAAGACGGAAATCTCCACCCGTACGAATCAGCAGATCAACTGCAGGTAAATCACCGAGGCTGACATATTGACCAAATACATCAGTATTAATTGCATCAAGATCTAATTTATTTGTTAAAACATCGCTAGCAATTCGCTGTGCAGCTTGTGCCATATCCCACATACCACCATAACTGATTGCAATAGTGAGTGTCATACTATTGAAATTAGCAGTCCTTTCTTCGGCATGCAACATAAGCCCCTGTAATTCTGGGGACAAACGGCTGCGATCACCGATAAAGCGTAAGGCAATATTGAATTTTTCCATGCGGGGCAATTGTTCATGAATGGTATCAACCAGCAATTTCATGAGCAATTCAACTTCAAACTGTGGACGATTCCAGTTTTCACTTGAAAAGGCAAATACAGTTAAAGCCTGGATATTTCTTTTTTTACAGTGTTCAACAATCGGATCCAGAACCGTTTTTCCTTCACGGTGTCCATCACCTTTTTGCATCTGATTTTTTTTGGCAAAACGATTGTTGCCATCCATGATGATGGCAACATGTTTCGGAAGACGGGGATTTTCTTCAGCAACGGTCATCGATGAATTAGACCTTCATCAATTCAGCTTCTTTCGCAGCCAAGCGCTTGTCAACTTCAGCAACAAATTTGTCGGTAATTTTCTGGATTTCGTCAGCAGCACGACGCTCTTCGTCTTCAGAAATTTCTTTTTCTTTTAACAAAGCTTTGATATCGCCCAATACATCACGACGAATGTTACGGATCGCTACTTTGGCATTTTCTGCTTCATTACGCGCAACTTTTTGCATGTCACGACGCGTTTCTTCAGTCAACGCAGCCATCGGTACACGAATCGCATCTGCTGTAATTGGGTTTAGACCCAAATCAGATTCACGAATCGCTTTATCAATTGCAGAAACCATTGAACGTTCGAAAGGCTGGATTAACAAAGTACGTGAATCTTCAACACCTACGTTTGCCACCTGGTTCAATGGAACGTCTGAACCATAGTAAGAAACCATCACGTTATTTAAAATTGATGGATGCGCACGACCGGTACGAACTTTTGCAAAACCATGCTCTAGAGATTCTAGAGTTTTGTTCATACGGTCTTCGCTGTCTTTTTTAAGATCGTTAATCATATGATCTTCCTTACTTAATTCTTGAAAAGAGGTTATTACTAAATTAGCGTGTAGTATAAAGTGCTTTGGTGCTCACGTCATTAATTGGTAACGTGAGTCCCTTCTTTTTCACCCATCACAACGGAAAGCAATGCGCCAGATTTATTCATATCGAATACTTGTAGCGGCACGTTGTGATCACGACATAAACAGATTGCAGTTAAGTCCATTACACCCAGCTTTTCGTCCAGAACCTGGTCAAAAGTCAATGTGTCATATTTAACCGCATCATCATATTTGCTTGGATCTTTGTTATATACGCCATCAACTTTGGTCGCTTTCAAGATCAAGTCTGATTCGATTTCAATACCACGTAAACAGGCAGCTGTATCTGTCGTAAAGAACGGATTACCTGTACCTGCCACGAATACACACACTTCACCCTGAGTCAGGTGACGGATTGCATCACGGCTTGAGTAAGACTCAACCACGGCACCAATTGGCAATGCAGACATTAAACGGGTTTTAATATTACGGCGCACCAAAGCGTCGCGAAGTGCCAAACCGTTCATGACTGTTGCTAGCATACCCATCTGGTCGCCAGTTACACGACCAACTAGACCATCTTTTTGTAGCTGGCTACCGCGATACAGGTTACCACCACCCACAACAATACCTACTTGTACGCCTAAACCCACGAGGTGCGCAATAGAAAGTGACATCTGATCGAGCACTTGTGCATCGATCCCCATGTCTTTATTGCCTGCCAGCGCTTCACCAGAAAGCTTTAACAGGATGCGACCAAAGCGTGGCTTTTTAGAATCCAACATCATCAAACTCCAAAGTATTCAATTTAAATTTTTTTAATTCAAAATCTTAAGCAGACTTGATTGAAATGAGTTTTGCGTACAGATCGTATTCATCTGCATCGGTAATCTCGACTTCAAGTAAATCCCCTGCCTTAATGACGCTTTTATCGATATCTTCAACAAAAACATTGCCATCAATTTCAGGTGCATCTGCATAAGAACGCGCAACCGCTACCGGGAATTCGTCTTCCAGGTCATCTACCAGCACAGTCATGGTCTGACCGATACGTTTTTGGAGTTTGGCTGCCGAGATTTCTTGCTGAACCTGCATGAAACGCTCATAACGCTCTTGTTTAATTTCTTCAGGAACGTGATCTGGCAAATCATTTGCTGTCGCACCTTCAACTGGCGAATAGGTAAAACATCCCACACGATCCAGCTGGGCTTCTTTCAACCAGTCCAGTAACATCTGGAAGTCTTCTTCGGTTTCACCCGGGAAGCCCACCACAAATGTTGAACGCAACACCAGATCAGGACATTTCTCACGCCAGATTTTCAAACGCTCCAGTGTATTTTCACTGTGCGCAGGTCGTTTCATTAGTTTGAGAATTTTTGGACTTGCGTGCTGGAATGGAATATCCAGATAAGGCAGGATTTTGCCTTGTGCCATCAGGTCAATTACTGCATCTACATGCGGATACGGGTAAACATAGTGCAAACGTACCCAGATTCCCAACTGACCCAATGCTTCACACATGTCATAGAATTTGGTTTTAACCGGCTGACCATTCCAGAAATCCAGCTTGTATTTCGTGTCCAGGCCATAAGCAGAAGTATCCTGGGAGATCACGAGTACTTCTTTTACACCGGCACGTTTCAGCGCTGCAGCTTCTTCAAGCACAGAACCAACTGGACGTGAAACCAGATCGCCACGCATGCTTGGAATAATACAGAAGGTACAACGATGGTTGCAGCCTTCAGATATTTTCAGATAAGCATAGTGTTTTGGCGTCAGGCGGATGCCTTGTTCTGGAACCAGATCAATAAATGGATTGTGTTTTGGCGGCTCAGGCACGTATTGATGAACCGCATCCATAACTTCTTTATATGCCGCTGCACCTGTCACTTTCAGGACATTGGGATGCATTTGGCGAATCTTGTCTTCGTCTTTACCTAGACAACCTGTTACGATCACGCGACCATTCGCGCTCATCGCCTCACCAATCGCATCTAGCGATTCTTGCACTGCGGATTCAATGAAACCACAGGTATTTACTACAACTAAATCAGCACCGTCATAATCCGAAGCGACGTCATAACCTTCAGTCTTTAACTGGGTTAAAATACGTTCAGAATCTACCAATGCCTTAGGACAACCTAAAGATACAAAACCGACTTTGGGGGACTTCATGAATTTTCGCTCTACTAGAATGCGCGTATTGTATGTCTTTTCGCATCATAAAAATAGTTGAAAACCTGACTCTTTGCATCATGCACTAAAATATTGCCATAAAATATTCAACATACCCACTAATGCACCAAAATAAATCATTTTAGATTTACAGCCTCAATTTAATCCGCTATATCTAAGATGAATTGTGTTGCTCTGTCACATTTCTGCATTTCATCGCAATAAATAATCTCTCGTCATAAAAGTTGGCGTGCATCTTGCATCAAATCAGAACTTAAAATTGATTAAATTGCTTTATGAAGATGCCATTGCGCCATTTTAATACAGGAACAAACCCGCGAATGGATCAAATTATTCCGATCGACTATCGTGCTTTAGTGGACAATATGACCACGTGTATCTTATTGATAGACCGCGATCTTAATATTTACTATCTGAATTCTGCCTGTGAAGCCTTATTTGATGTGAGCTTATTCCGCGCGAGCGGCACATCCGTGCTCAATATTTTGCAAAACCCGACAGATGAGTTTAATACCGAAGAAGCCCTGAATAATACTTTAACTACAGGACAGCCTTATACACGCCGCGAAGCCACTATTCTGGTCAACTTTAAAGACATTCATGTTGACTACACTGTTTCTCAGCTAAATCTGGGCAAACCTTATCATCCGCTACTGCTCATCGAACTCAATCCTCGCGATCGCATGTTAAAAATCTCTCGTGAAGAAAATCTGCTGCAACAGCATCAGGTAGCGCGTCAGCTGATTCGCGGTGTTGCGCATGAAATCAAGAATCCCTTGGGTGGCATTCGCGGGGCGACTCAACTCCTGGCACGCAGTTTGAATGATCCACAATACAAAGAATTTACCGACATTATTATTAGCGAAGTGGATCGACTCAGAAATCTGGCCGATACCATGCTCGGTTCACGCCAGCTTCCGAGCTATGAGCTGGTCAATGTGCATGAACCTCTGGAACGAGTACGCTCACTGATTGCCAATCAGACCAAAAAGAAAATCAAGATTACCCGGGATTACGACCTATCCTTGCCTGAAGTGCTGGCAGACCGTGATCAATTGATTCAGGTCATTTTGAATATTTGCGCCAATGCCGTACAGGCCATGACCGAGAACAAGGAATTCTTTGTCGAACATCAACCGGAACTGATTTTAAGAACCCGGATTCAGCGTCTCTTTACCATTAACGGGGTGATTCACCGCTCTGTGGTACGGATTGATATTGAAGACAATGGCCCAGGTGTGCCGGAAGAGATTATCGAATCGGTGTTTTATCCTCTGGTCACCAGCCGTGCCAAAGGGACCGGACTGGGCCTCAGTATTGCTCAAAATATTATTCATCAGCACAACGGCATGATCGAGTGTCAGTCCGTGGCTGGAAAAACCGTCTTTAGCTTATATTTACCTTGGGAGTCGAATCATGTCGCGAAATAAAATATGGGTGATTGATGACGATCGCGCCATGCGCTGGGTACTGGAAAAGACCTTTAAAGAGGAAGGTCTGGATGTGACCAGTTTTGAAGAAGCACAATCTGCACTAGACCAACTGAGTCTGGAAGCACCCGATGTGATTTTGACCGATATCCGCATGCCGGGTATTGATGGACTTACCTTCCTGGGCAAGGTTAAACACAGTTATCCTGACTTGCCTGTGATTATTATGACGGCGCATTCAGACTTAGAATCGGCTGTTTCTAGCTATCAAACTGGTGCTTTTGAATATCTGCCTAAGCCTTTTGATATTGATGAAGCACTGGCGCTGGTAAATCGTGCAATTTTACATATCACCAAGCTACAGCAACAAGAATCAGCAAAAGCGGCTCCACCAATTCAATCTACCGAAATTATTGGTGAATCGCCTGCCATGCAGGAAGTGTTTCGTGCTATTGGCCGTTTATCACAATCGCATATTACCGTGTTGATTAATGGTGAGTCTGGTACAGGTAAAGAACTGGTAGCTCATGCCCTGCATCGTCATTCACCACGCAGTTCAAAACCTTTTATTGCCCTCAATATGGCGGCGATTCCAAAAGACCTGATCGAAACTGAACTGTTCGGCCATGAGAAAGGTGCATTTACCGGTGCTAATACCCAGCGCCAAGGTCGTTTTGAACAGGCAAATGGCGGTACGCTGTTTTTAGATGAAATTGGCGATATGCCATTTGAGACCCAGACCCGTTTATTGCGTGTCCTAGCCGATGGAGAGTTCTACCGAGTTGGCGGTCATATTCCGGTTAAGGTCGATGTGCGTATCGTGGCAGCGACACATCAGGATCTGGAAAAACTGGTCCATGATGGTCGTTTCCGGGAAGACTTGTATCACCGCCTGAATGTAATTCGTATTCATATTCCAAAACTGGCACATCGCAGTGAAGATATTCCGATGTTGGCGCAGCATTTTCTGGCACGTGCCGGTAAAGAGCTTGGGGTCAATCCAAAGATATTACGTCCTGAAACCCAAGAATATATGCAGAAATTGCCATGGCAAGGTAACGTGCGTCAACTTGAGAACACCTGTCGCTGGCTGACTGTCATGATCACAGGTCGTGAAGTCTATCCGGAAGACTTGCCACCTGAACTGAAACAAATCCCAATTCATCAGCAGGATCCAGGCGCACCAATTCCAACGCTAAACCAGATCGCACCGCATCACTGGGATGAATTACTGGGTCAATGGGCGATGCAGAAACTCAAAAATGGTGAAATGAAACTTCTGGATGTTGCAACGCCGATGTTTGAACGCACCTTGATTAATGCAGCCTTGCAACAAACCCGTGGCCGTAAACGTCATGCCGCAGAACTTTTAGGTTGGGGCCGAAACACCCTCACCCGTAAACTCAAAGAACTGGGCATGGATACTACGGATGATGAGATCGAAGAAGAAATAGAAAGTTGATCTTTCCATATAAAAAAGCGCCAATCGGCGCTTTTTTATTGATGATGATTTATGCAGTAAAACCCACATAGCGAAAATACCCATCTATGCCCAGATCAGACTTATAAATCAGATAATTTGAATAAGTCGCCTGGGTGATTTCATCCAGCATATTTACCTGATCATCATTGGCATGCAGATCATCTACAGAACGCGGCATGCTGTGCTCGAATTCATCCGTCATATATTCAAAGCCAATATCCATGGCAATAAACAGGGTATGTTCACAAGGTTGCACATACTGCTCTTCTGCCCAATCAATCACGTTGTGCTGACAATGTGGACAGGCAATATTATCAGTGGCCTGAATCGAGAGTGGAATAAGTTGATAAGCCATATAAAAATCAATCTGTTTGCTATTCGTATATTTTAGCAAATTTTATGGACTGACTTTATTCAATTAAAAGTCTCGACGATAAAAAAGGGAATTTTCAGATTCCCTTTTTGTATTGATAGATCTCAATGATTAATTACTTATGAGCAGCCTTATAACGTGATAGTGCAGTGACGGCTACTGCCGATACGACCACTGCTGGTAAACTTGCCACAAGAATACCTGTGGTGCCCAAACCTAATGCCAGAATTTTTCCAGTTAATAATGGTCCAGTCATCGCCCCTAAACGTCCTAAAGAGATCGCACTGCCCACGCCTGTCACTTTGCCTGCGCCTGAGTAAAAAATCGGTGAGATCCCATATAGAATAGATTGACCACCCGTAGAGAAAATGCCACCCATGACTCCCGCCAAAATTAATAACGGAATAGAAGTTGTGGTGAATAACAATACCAAGGCAACAAACAAGCCACTATAAATGATGGTCGCCATTTGCCAAAGCTTTAAACGATCCAGTAAATAACCTAGGCTCAGGGTTCCAATAACCGCGCCCACCTGGAACACCAACATCACCAGAAATGCCTGTTGTTTCTGCAAACCTTGTTCCATAAGCAAGTTAGGTAACCAGCTGATCAAAATATAATTGATCATCAAGGTAAAAAAGAAACCAACCCAAAGAGGCACTGTATTTTTATACTGTTGCTGCTTGAACAACACCTCAACCATTCCCGGCACAGCTTCGCCAGAAACCGGTACTTCCCGCATTCACTTTAGGCTTATCTTTAAGAATAAATGCCATCAATGGAATCAGTGCTAAAGGCGTTAATCCCCCAATCAGGAACAAGGTTTGCCATTGAATCTCCGGAAGCAACATGGCCAGACCGGCAACAAAGATCGCCCCTACCGGCAAACCACAATACATCAGACTATTTAGCTTGCCACGGTTGGCTTCCGTTGCTTCATCACCGACGACTGAAATCATGGTTGGCATTGCCGCACCTAAACCCAAACCAGTAAAGAAACGCGCTGCATATAAAACTTCGATGCTTGGCGCAATTGCAGTCAACGACATGAACAGACCAAAAATAGTCACAGAAAGCATTAGGACTTTCTTTTGTCCTAGATAATCTGCAATACGTCCGCCAAAGAATGCGCCAAACAGCATTCCAAAGACACCCAGACTAAATACATAGCCCATTTGGATTTGATCTAAACCAAAGCTTGCTGCAATTCCTTTCGCCGCAATCCCGGGAGCTTGAAGGTCAAAACCTTCAAAAAATGCGACCCAGAAACATAAGAATATCGTTAATATTTTTTGGGCTTTTTCGCTGTATGACTGTGCCATGACTGATCTCCATCAATAATTCACAAACCGTTTAATAGTCTGACGATCCGTTGCATTATTCTTAACCTAATCTTGATAGAGAAATAGCACGACAATAGTCGGATTTAAGCACATCAGCATGTGTAAATATCATCTAAATTAGACCTAAAAGATTGTATTTCTAGACTTAATACATCTTAATAATATTCATTATATATATTTATCAACAACTTAATTTAATAGTAGTTATTTTTAATTCAATGATAGTCAAAACTTATACAAAACTATAAGTCGATAAAAAGCCCGCTTAACGCGGGCTTTTCTAGCTCAAAATTTTAAGCAGATTTCTTTGCTTGTGCATTCTTACGAATTGTAATCATCACCAGTTGAACTGCTGCAGGGGTTACACCCGGAATACGACTGGCTTGCGCCAATGTTTCAGGACGAACATCTTTCAGTTTCAGGGTAATTTCACGGGACAGACCTGACACGATGTCATAATCGAAATCCGCAGGAATACGGGTTTCTTCAAGACGTTTCATTTGTGCGACGTCTTCATGCTGACGGTTAATATAACCCGCATATTTCACTGCAATTTCAATTTGCTCACCGACAAATGGTGATACTTCAGAATTGGTTAACTCTGCAATTTGAGCAAATGAAATGTTTGGACGTTTCAACAAATCGATCGCCGAACATTCTTTAGACAGGTCTGCACCGGTCATCTCAACGAATTTCTTGCCCATTGGATTGTTTGGTGCAGCCCACAGGTGTTGTAAACGACCCGTTTCTTTTTCTACTGCTTCCATTTTCTCACAGTACACTGCCCAACGCGCGTCATCCACCAGACCCATTTCACGACCAATTGCTGTTAAACGCTGATCTGCGTTATCTTCACGCAGCATTAAACGGTATTCGGCACGTGAGGTAAACATGCGGTACGGTTCTTTGGTACCCAATGTGATCAGGTCATCGACCAGAACACCCATGTATGCTTCATCACGTTTTGGCGTCCATTGCTCCTGATCCCAAGCACGGCGTGCAGCGTTCAAGCCTGCAAGCAAACCCTGTGCACCCGCTTCTTCATAACCGGTTGTGCCGTTGATTTGACCGGCGAAATACAAGTTATTAATTGCTTTGGTTTCAAGGGTAAATTTCAACGCTTGTGGGTTGAAGTAATCGTATTCAATGGCATAGCCCGGACGAAGAATGTGCGCATTTTCCATACCACGGATCGAGCGAACCAGTTCAAACTGAACGTCGAACGGTAAAGAAGTCGAAATACCATTTGGATAAAGCTCATGTGTATCCAAGCCTTCAGGCTCCAAGAAGACTTGGTGAGAATCTTTATCGGCAAAACGGTGAATCTTATCTTCAATCGATGGGCAATAACGTGGTCCAACACCTTCGATCACACCCGTGTACATCGGTGAACGGTCTAAACCACTACGAATGATTTCATGCGTGCGTTCATTGGTATGCGTGATATAGCAATTCACCTGCTCTGGATGCATTGAAGCATCGCCCATGAATGACATGATCGGAGACGGGAAATCACCCGGCTGTGGTGTCATCACAGAGAAATCCACTGAACGCGCGTCAATACGTGGTGGTGTACCTGTTTTTAAACGACCTACTGGCAAGTTTAATTCACGCAAACGATGTGCAAGTGAAATAGATGGCGGATCACCAGCACGACCACCGCTAGATTTCTCCAGACCAACGTGGATGACACCACCTAAGAATGTACCTGCTGTCAGCACCACAGTTTTCGCATCAAAACGGATACCCATTTGGGTAACCACACCTTTAACGGTATCGCCTTCAACAATCAGGTCATCTGCGGCTTGCTGAAAAATATCAAGGTTTGCTTGGTTTTCTAATGTTTCGCGAATAGCCGCTTTATAACGTACACGGTCCGCCTGCGCACGTGTTGCACGTACTGCAGCACCTTTACGCGAGTTCAAAATACGGAATTGAATACCGCCTTTATCGGCAGCCAGTGCCATCGCACCGCCCAAGGCATCAATTTCACGCACCAAATGCGATTTACCAATACCACCGATGGCCGGGTTACAGCTCATCTGCCCTAAAGTCTCAATGTTATGAGTTAAGAGTAAAGTCTGTCGACCCATACGCGCTGCAGCCAGAGCCGCTTCCGTACCGGCGTGACCGCCACCGATAACAATGACATCGTATACTTTAGGATAATGCATAGTGGTAATTGAGAGATAAAAAAGAATAGCTGAGCATTATAGCAAATTTCACTCTAAAGTAGACAAATTCAGTTGAATTTATCCTGAGATAAATCGCACTTAACTCGCATAACAATAAAGCACTGTAATTTAACTTTGCAGAGGAACTATATAAATTAAACATATAAGCTGAGAAATTTACTCGATTTGCATTGTTTAATCTCGCGTATTTTTTAATCTATATGTTGGTTACATTACAAACAAAGGTATAAAAGATGAATAAGAATATTTTCCTCTCAACCGTTCTATGTGGTTTATGTTTTGCACCATTTGCTGCATCAGCGAATGATAAGGTCGAAACCATTTATAATGCACAAAAGTACCAACAGGTTTGTAAAGGCAAATCCCAAGGTGCACAAGTCAGTTTTGCCTATCGCGGCATTATCTGGAATGGTACCTGTGAGCCGCAGTTTTTCGCTTCATCCAAAAATGCTTCAATCAAAGGCGATGAAGCCGAACTCATGAGTACCTGTAACGGCAACAGTGGTGCGACTACTGCCACCATCAATGGTGCCGAAGTCAAAGGTAAATGTGCATTAGGCTTTATGCCACCACGCCCTCAGGGACAATCTCAGATGCAAAGCCAACCGATGCAGCCACATATGCAAAACCAGCCTATGCAGCATCAGATGAACCAGCCAGCACAGCCTGATTCACCAATGTAAGGCCAGCCAGGTATGTAGCCGATATATATCTAAATAGTTTAGATTTCAAGTAAAAGCTTTGACGGGCAAAGTGATTGCATTTTGCCCGTTTTTTATTGCTTATTTATTCATCTAGGCTAAACTGGAAATATACCTATAAATGCATAATAAAAAGGCAAATTCATGGATTCGGGGTTTTTTAGCGTTTTTTTGCCAATTACATTGGCAATTATGATGATGGGGCTGGGGCTAGAACTCACTATCAAAGATTTCCTGCGCTTAAGTCGCTATCCTAAAGTCATTTTTATTACTTTATTTGCGCAGTTAGTCCTATTACCCAGCGTTGCTTTTTTTATTTGTCTGATTTTGGACTTGCCCGCTTTGCTTGCTGTAGGTCTGATGTTGCTAGCCGCCTCACCTGGTGGCCCAACCGCGAACCTATTTAGCTACATATATAAAGGTGATGTGGCACTGAATATTACTCTAACCGCCATTAATACCATCATCTCTATTTTTACCCTGCCCTTTATTATCAATCTGTCCTTACACTACTTTATGAGTCATGACTCAAACGTGACTTTTCCAGTTGAAAAGATTGTACAAGTGTTTTTAATTACCTTGATTCCCGTGATCATGGGTATGCTGCTTCGAGCCAAATTTCCAAACCTGTCGATTACTGTCAGCAGGCCCATGCGCTTACTCTCTATCGGTTTTCTAACCATCCTATTCATATTCGCCATTTTCAGAGAACGTTCGAATTTGGTCGAATACTTTGCCAATATTGGTGCAGCAACTGCGATTTTATGTTTTTCCAGCCTGTTTATTGGCTATTGCATTCCTTTACTCATGGGTATCCCAGAGAAAATGGCACGCGCCTGTACCTTTGAAATTGGCATTCATAACACTGCCATTGCGCTGACGATTGCGATATCGGTCTTAAATAATGTCACGATGGCTATTCCTGCAGGCATTTATACAATTTTCATGTACAGTTTCGCCACTATTTTCGGTGTGCTGATTAGTCGCCAGCAAGTGGTGTATAGCAATAAAAGTCGTTTATCAGATTTGTAATTTATTTGGCTGATTCTGCTATAAGGCTGTATGCTTTTCTAAAGAAAATCAGAAGTATTAAAACAATTTTCGACAAGGAGCATACAGATGGATTCTGGCCTTATAACGATATTACTGCCGCTGGCACTTGCAATCATCATGATGGGACTGGGCCTTGAACTGACGCCTCGGGACTTTAGCCGTGTCACTCGTCACCCCAAAGCCGTATTTATAGCATTGTTCTGCCAACTGGTTATTCTGGTTGGCATTGCCTTTTTACTCTGCAAGCTATTCGCTTTAACCCCATTACTCTCAGTCGGGTTGATGCTCTTGGCGGCTTCGCCCGGGGGTGCAACAGCCAACCTGTTTAGCTATCTGTTTAAAGGTGACTTAGCCCTCAATATCACTTTGACTGCTATCAACTCAGTCATCGCAGCGATTACCTTACCTTTAATTATTAATTTTTCGATCATGCATTTTATGCAGGATAGCCAGCAAGTTGGCCTGCAATTCGGCAAGATTCTGCAAGTCTTTGCGATCATCCTGATTCCGGTGGGAATTGGCATGTTGATTCGGCGCTATGCACCAGGCGTGACAGCAAAACTGAATCGGCCGCTGCGGATTTTTTCGATTGGCTTTTTGGTGCTGATTATTATTGCCACACTCATCAAAGAGCGCAGCAATATCGGTGAATACTTGACCCAGGTGGGTCTGGCGACTGCCTTGTTCTGCATCCTGAGCCTGAGTATTGGTTATCTGATTCCGCGACTACTGAATATTAATAGCGCTCAAGCCCGTGCCAGTGCATTTGAAATTGGCATTCATAACAGCACCCTCGCCATGACCATTGCCCTGACCGTGATTGGCAGTGCTGCTGTGGCGATGCCAGCCGCGGTTTATTCTATCTTTATGTATATCTTTGCTGCAATTTTTGGCAGTCTGTTGAACCGGCTTGCACCACTCCCGGCGCAAACACCTTTAACGAATCTGGATTAGATAAGCTCTGGAACTGTTCAAAGGATGCCTCAGGCATCCTTTTTATTTTGGGAATGGATCAAGAAGATAGCAGCGTTGAGTCTGAACTTCCGTTACAATAGCTTTTTGAAAAATGTATAAAGGTTATTTCTGTGAAGTGGTTACAAATTCATATTACGGTTGAACAGGCTCAGGTTGATTTTACTGAGACATTACTCAGCTCACTAGGCGCAGTGAGTGTGACTTTGGATGATGCTGAAAACCAGGATTTGCTGGAACCACTTCCAGGTGAAACGCCACTTTGGAATAAAGTGATTGTGACCGGTATTTATGCGCAGGAAGAAGGCGAAGAAATCGATGTTGCCGCACTAGAAACCTTTATTCGTGCACAAATGCCAGATGCTCCGATCCGTCATGAGCTGATTGAAGATCAGGCTTGGGAACGCACCTGGATGGATGCCTATGAGCCCATTCAGATTGCTGATAAATACTGGATCGTACCGGAGTGGATGGAAGCACCTGATGCCGATGCGGTAAACATCAAGCTTGATCCAGGTCTGGCTTTCGGAACAGGCAACCACGCTTCAACTTTCCTGTGCTTACAATGGCTCGGCAAAATTAATGTGAAAGATAAAATTGTCATCGATTATGGCTGTGGCTCAGGCATTCTCGCGGTAGCTGCACTGCTATTAGGTGCGAAAAAAGCATATGCTACTGATATCGACCCACAAGCTGTACTGGCGACTCAGCAAAACGCTGAACTGAATGGCGTACTGGACAAACTTTATGTCGGACTGCCAGAAGAATTTAGAGATGAGCTCGGCAATACCAAAGCTGACGTATTTGTTGCCAATATTCTGGCAGCACCACTGATGATGCTGGCTCCTGAGTTCGCAACTTTAATCAAATCTGAGGGACAGTTCGCACTTGCCGGAGTGATTGAAGAGCAAGTTGCTGATGTTACTAGCATTTACTCAAATTATTTTGATATATTAGAGGTAGAAAAACGAGACGAGCACTGGTGCCGTATCTCGGGTAAACGCCATAAGAACGAATGAGCCTATAAATAATCCATGAGTGACAAAAGAACCCATTGCCCTACCTGTTCCACCACCTATAAGGTCACAGTTGCTCAACTCACCGTTGCGCAGGGTATGGTTTGCTGTCCCAAATGTACTACTTCATTTAATGCCTTATCGCATTTGGTGACCGAAACCCGGAATTCGGTCACCGCATCAATATCTCAGGCTCAGTCGAACTCCAGCGAATTCAGCGAATTCAGCGAATTCAGCGAAACTGATACTCAAAATAACTCAGGTGTTTATCACGCAGATCAGCACAATCGTCATAGCCTGCTACAGATTTTTGATCAAAAAGTTGAACATTCCAATATTGACCTGGAAACCTATTTAAATAACCTGAATTATTTCAGTACCGAGCCAATTTCAGTATTACCGAGCATGAATTGGGAAGATCAGGCAGAAAAACAGACTAAACGCGGGCCAATGTACTATATAGGCTGGAGTTTACTCAATCTGTCACTGTTCAGCCTGCTGATGTTTCAATTCTTCTGGTTCAATCCGCAATACATCAAAAACAGTCACGTTATGAGCCTGGCCTTTAACACTGCCTGTGAAGTGTTTAATTGTTCCAATCTGGAAAAATACTACACACTGATTCAGGCCAATAAAGTCAAAATCAAGGCAACCGGTAATAATGAAGCTGAGTTTAGCGGTGAGCTGATCAATTTTCATGATCGTAGCCTGGCCTTACCGATTTTAAGAATCAATCTGGAACATCGCGGTGAAGTGATTGCAACTTATAACCTGTCCTCCGAAGAGTACTTGATTGAAAGTTTAGTCAATATTCAGCGCATTCCGAAAAACAGCCCGTTTAAATTCAAATTTAAGCTTCCAGTCGATCGTAAAAGCTTTGATCGCTATACTTTGGAAATAATTCGCCCCTAATCTGCTGAGAAAGCATTAAAAAATTAAAAAAAGTTAAAAAAAATGCAGTTTTCTTGCTCACTTTTGCTTAGACAATGGTATGATACGCGCCACGAAAGCTATGTGCTGCAACTCCTCGCGACTTTTTCACAACAAATACAGTCTTGCCTAATGCGCTATAAAATTTATTGCGTATCGTGCAGATTTTTTTGTTTTGATTTTGGTCAGTAACAAAACTTTAACTATTGTTACGCTTATTTTTCGACCAAATCGCAGAGATGTGTCAAGCTACAGGCTCAATGTAATGACTAAGTTTTAGAACTTCCGTTTTAGGATCTAAAATGGAGTTCATTTCAATTTCTAGACCACTTTTATATATCACTTTACCCAAGTGATATTTGTTTTTCGGATTAATTCGCATGAATAGCAAATCTCCTATTTTTACTGCACAATCTGATGTTGCTTTACGTATCCACGTAGATCGCGCAGTTCGCCACTATTTTGCACAACTGCAGGGCGAGCAACCATCTCAGGTATACGACATGGTGCTAGCAGAAATGGAGAAACCTCTTCTATCTGTAGTTCTAGAATATACACGTGGTAACCAAACACGTGCTGCCGAGATTCTCGGACTCAACCGTGGTACTTTACGTAAAAAGTTAAAAGCTCACGGTTTAATGAGTGAATAAATGATAAAATGCTTGCGGCTTCCGCAGGCATTTTTTTTAACCTGTAAATTGCTGATTTTGTTTTATTCTGTTCCTTGAAAACTGTGACGAAGATCATGACTATTAAACGCGCTTTAATCTCTGTGTCTGACAAGACTGGTATTGTTGAATTTGCACAAGAACTTGCTGCTCTAGGGGTAGAAATTTTATCTACAGGTGGTACCTACAAATTGTTGAAAGACAATAATGTGGCTGTAGTTGAAGTTTCGGAGCATACAGGTTTTCCAGAGATGATGGACGGCCGTGTAAAAACACTACATCCGAAAATTCATGGGGGTATCCTGGCTCGTCGTGGTCTAGACGAAGCTGTGATGGCTGAACACAACATTGATGCTATTGATTTAGTCGTTGTAAACCTTTATCCATTTGCTGCAACGGTAGCCAAACCAAACTGTTCACTTGCTGATGCCATCGAAAACATCGACATCGGTGGTCCTACCATGGTTCGTGCTGCGGCAAAAAACCATGCATCTGTAGGTATCATCGTAAATGCATCTGACTATGCAACCGTTGTGGCTGAGCTTAAAGCTGAGGGTGCTTTATCTTACGCAACTCGTTTCGACCTTGCGGTGAAAGCATTTGAACATACTGCTCAATATGACGGCATGATCGCATCTTACTTAGGCGCGCGCGTAGGTAAAGAAGAAGGTCAAGCAGACAAATTTGCACGTACTTTCAATACCCAATTAAACAAAGTTCAAGACCTTCGTTACGGTGAAAACCCACATCAAGCTGCTGCATTCTATGTAGAAGACACAGCGACTGAAGCTTCTGTTTCAACAGCGAAACAGTTACAAGGTAAAGAACTCTCTTATAACAACATTGCAGATACTGACGCTGCTCTTGAATGTGTGAAATCATTTGCGAAGCCTGCTTGTGTGATCGTTAAACACGCGAACCCATGTGGCGTTGCAGTTTCTCTAGACGGTATTCAAGCAGCTTATGATCTTGCGTATGCAACAGATCCTGAATCTGCATTCGGCGGGATCATTGCATTCAACCGTGAATTAGACGTTGCAACTGCACAAGCCATTGTTGATCGTCAATTCGTTGAAGTGATCATTGCACCGAGTGTTGCTGAAGGCGTTCTTGAAGTAACAGGTACGAAGAAAAATGTACGTGTACTTGTATGTGGCGAACTCCCAGCAATCGATGCGCGTCAATCGCAACTTGACTACAAACGCGTAAACGGCGGTTTGTTAGTTCAAGATCAAGACTTGGGCATGATCACTAAAGATGATCTTAAAGTAGTCACCAAACGTGCGCCGACTGAACAAGAAATCGATGACATGATCTTCGCTTGGAAAGTAGCGAAATACGTAAAATCTAATGCAATTGTTTATGCGAAAAACCGTCAAACCATCGGTGTGGGGGCAGGTCAAATGAGCCGCGTGAACTCGGCTCGTATTGCAGCAATTAAAGCAGAACATGCAGGTTTAGTGGTTGAAGGTGCAGTAATGGCATCTGATGCATTCTTCCCATTCCGCGATGGTATTGATAACGCTGCAAAAGCAGGTATCAAATGCATTATTCAGCCGGGTGGTTCTATGCGTGACGAAGAAACGATTGCAGCAGCTGACGAAGCTGGTATTGCAATGGTGTTCACTGGCATGCGTCATTTCCGCCACTAAGTTGTAAAATTTAAAAATAAGCCCTCCTTTCTATAAGGGGGGTTTATTATGTCTGTATTGATTTGCATCTTGCGTTAAGATGTTAATGATTTTTAAGCCGAATTAGGCTTTGGGAATTTCATTTTCGAGGATTATTCTAAAGATGAACATTTTAGTTTTGGGTAGTGGCGGTCGTGAGCATGCATTGGCGTGGAAAATCGCACAAGACGATCAAGTTACAAAAGTTTTTGTAGCGCCAGGTAATGCCGGTACTGCAACTGAAAATAAATGTGAAAATGTCGCTTTAGACATTCTCGACAACCCTGCCATTATTGATTTTGCCAAAAATAATGCAGTTGAACTGATTATAGTTGGTCCAGAAGCACCGCTTGTAAATGGTGTTGTGGATGCTTGTCGTGAAGCGGGTGTAAAAATTTGGGGTCCAACGCAATTTGCTGCACAACTGGAAGGCTCTAAAGCATTTGCGAAGCACTTCTTAAAACGCCATAACATTCCAACGGCTTTCTATGACGTGTTCACGGAAGTTGATGCAGCGAAAGCATTTGTTGAGAAAAATGGTGCGCCAATCGTGATCAAGGCGGATGGGCTTGCTGCGGGTAAAGGCGTGATCGTTGCAATGACCAATCAAGAAGCATTCGATGCCATTGATGACATGTTGGCTGGCAACAAATTTGGGGATGCAGGTTCTCGTGTTGTGATTGAGGAATTCCTTGCAGGTGAAGAAGCATCTTTCATTTGTATGATTGATGGTGACAACATCTTGCCGATGGCCACTTCACAAGACCACAAGCGTATTTTTGAAGGCGACCAAGGTCCAAACACTGGCGGTATGGGTGCTTACTCTCCTGCTCCTGTTGTAACTTCAGACGTTTTTGAAAAAGCAATGAATGAAGTGATGCGTCCAACTGTTGAAGGCATGAAGAAAGACGGTCATGTATATACAGGTTTCTTATACGCTGGTTTGATGATTGATGAACAAGGTCAACCTAAAGTAATCGAGTTTAACTGTCGTTTTGGTGACCCTGAAACTCAGCCAATCATGATGCGTTTAAAATCATCATTAGTTGATTTGGTTCAAGCAGGTATCGAAGGTAATCTTCCTACGGAAGCTGAATGGGATGAACGTAAAACTGTCGGTATCGTGCTTGCATCTCGTGGCTACCCTGAAACGTCTAGTAATGGCGATGTGATTTCAGGTTTAGACACTGAAATGGCAGATGCGAAAGTGTTCCATGCAGGTACGAAAGCACTTGAGAATGGCGATATCGTGACTGCTGGCGGTCGTGTACTTTGCGTGACTGCACTGGGCGATACAATTGGTGAAGCGCAAGCAAAAGCGTTAGAGCTTTGTGAAAAAGTAACGTTTGATGGTGTTCAATATCGTAAAGATATTGGTTACCGTGCGATTGCACGTGAAAATGCTTAATTCAGTTTAAGCATTAAAAAAACCCCGCTGAGTGCGGGGTTTTTTTATTTTGCAATTAGATAATCTTTAGCTAACTGTTCATAGTTTTCTTTCTTTTTAAGAAGTTCATGGTAGTAATCATACAGATATGGAAATTTTTCGTTATAAGCCCTAATATCGACTTGAATTTTTTTATTTTTCATATCTAAAACATAGATAATTTCATCGTGCAGTTTATTCAAAATTTTATACAAATCATTAAATTCTTTCGATTTCTCTTCCTCTAATACCCTCAGCGCAACCTTATGAAACTTCCCTAAAGTTTTCACAAAAATCGTATGCTCATCCATAATAAATTTATATAAATCCACAGGTATATTTTTTTCATTATATGGATAAAAATAGCTCTTAGTTTCATTTATGTAAATTAACCAATATATTTGACCTATTGCCCTAAATGCCTCATCTAGATATTCCAATGCATCAATCATTAAATCTCTTTTAACAATGAAATTGTTTTGTTCTTTCCATGCATTAAGTAAAACAAAAGCTGATAACGGTGCAAAAATTCCTGCCGACCAACCAAACATGGTAGCTATTGCTGTACCCTTATCAACTGCTAATGGATAGATTAAAAAATAGGTTATAAGTGTCATGATAACAATAATAACTAGATAACCTATGGTTAAGTCTTTTATGATCTTAGTCTTCATTCGTACAATTGTTATAATTAGGAATTGAATTAATTTTAAATCAATTACTTAAATAGAGAAACCACAACTTTAAAAGTAATATGTGTAAAATATCGACCCCTCGCCTGATCCTCCGCCAATGGCAGACTCCGACACTGCCCCATTTATCCAGATGTGCACAGACGATGAAGTCATGCGTTATTTTCTTAAAAAATTCGATGCTTCCGAAGCCACTGCATTTATGCAACGCTTAAAAGATGCCATCGAAACACGTGGTTGGAGTTTATATGCAGTAGAGCTTAAAAGCTCTGGCGAATTCATCGGTTTTATTGGCTTACACGTGCATCCACCTGAGCTTAAAATTGCCGATGCCCCTGAAATTGGCTGGCGCTTGTTACCGCAATACTGGAACCAAGGCTATGCAACTGAAGGAGCCAAAGCGGTACTGAAATATGCCTTTAGAACCCTGCGCCTAGAGAAAGTCATTTCTTTTACTGCCTGCATCAACACACCATCAGAACGTGTCATGCAAAATATTGGCTTAGAAAAAGTGGGAGAGTTTGATCATCCACTTGTACCTGCCGATCATATCTTGTGTAGACACGTACTCTATGAAAAACAGCGTTCAGATTATCTGTATATTCCCTTCTGTTAAAACAAGCTTGTAGTATCATGACCTGAGAAGACCAAGATCAGATACTAAGCTTAGTTAATATAAAGGAAAGATTTATCTCGTTAATGATAGAATTTTCTTAATTTGCCAAAAATCAGATATTTTCTTTAATTTATCTATATGCATTTTTTATATTTCTATCTTACAAAATCTTATAAAGATCACTATTTAAACACATCCATTAAAACTATATTTTCAATATAAATAATATATTGTTTTAATTAACATTTTGTTTAAAAGATCTTTTTTTATATTCGACTAAAGAGATAAGCAAGGCTTTTCTATCCAGTATATCGAATATAGATTTATTGCTATGATATCCACAACTTCAGAGCCCCTAAACCTTTCCATGTACTTATAAAATATCTATTTTCTCTCTCCAAAATAGATCAAGTACATCAGATTTGGGCTGCCTCTGACTTGATCAAGTTCATCAGAACTGTTGCTGCACGCTTGCATCTTCCGATCTCAAGCCCTCCTTAGCAATGATCAAGCCACCTACTTAGATCGTAATAAAACTCTTATTTAACACGATTTAAAAATGCTTATACTCTAGGCAAGAATAGAATTAGGACAATTTCATGAAAAAGTTACTTGGCGTTATCTTGAGTGCCTCTGTATTGACTTTAACTGGGTGTGGTAAACAGGAAGCGCCTGCCACTGATGCAGCGCAAACTAAAGATGCAAATGGTCTTCAAACTGTAACTATGGCTTCGACCGGTTCAGATGCAGACGTATGGCGTTATATCGCGACCCTGCCTGAAACCAAAGCAGCTGGCATCAAACTTGATGTGAAAAATTTCACTGACTATGTGTCAATGAACACGGCAGTAGCCAACAAAGAAATTGATGTGAATGCATTCCAGTCTTATGCCTATATGGTGGCTTATAACGATGCCAACACAGCCAAAATTGCGCCTCTATCTACCACTTATTTAGAGCCAATGGGCATTTACTCAAGCAAAGTAAAATCTTTGAATGAGTTTAAAACCGGTGCGACCATTGCCATTCCGAATGACGGCGCAAACGAATCACGTGCATTATTGCTTTTACAATCGGCAGGTCTGGTTAAGTTAAAAGCTGGTTTTGACAATGTCAAAGGCACAACGTCTGATGTGACCGAAAATGCAAAACAAATCGTGATTAAGCCGATTCAAATGGCGACTGCAGTACGCGTAAAAGACGAAGTGGATGCGATTGTGCTGGGCAATACCCTGGCAATGGAAGGTGGTTTAAACGTATTAAAAGATGCGATTTACTATGAGCCAATTGATCAAAGCACAAAAATGAACGTCAACGTATTAGCGGTTGCAGCAGACCGTCAAAACGATCCAGTCCTGCAAAAAGTAGGTGCGTTGTATCATACGCCAGCAGTAAAAGCATATGTTGATGAACATTTTGGTGGTACGAAAGTTGCGGTAAACAAACCGGTGACGTATTTAACTGAATCAAAATAGTACTATAATAGACTTTTAGAACAGGCAAGGACGATTTCTTGCCTGTTTTTTTATCCGTGATGCAGTTTTTGACACTATGATTGAATTTAAAGATATTTCAAAACAGTATGAGCTTAAGGGTCAAACCTTACATGCCTTGAATCAGATTAATCTTCAGATTCCAACCGGCAGTATTTTTGGCATCATCGGTTATAGTGGTGCCGGTAAAAGCACCCTCATCCGTCTGATCAACCTGCTTGAGCGCCCAAGCTCAGGTCGGATTATCATTAACGGAACAGATTTTACCGCACTCGATGCCAAAGCATTGCGTCAAGAACGTGCCAGCATCGGCATGATTTTCCAGCATTTCAATTTAATGCAAACCAAAACCGTGGCAGCCAATATCGAAATGCCAATGAAACTCCTGGGCTGGAGCAAGGCAGAACGAGAAAAACGCCTCGAAGAATTATTAGACTTTATTGACCTGAAACATAAACGTCATGCATTTCCAGATGAATTGTCTGGCGGTCAAAAGCAGCGTGTCGGGATCGCTCGTGCCCTTGCCAATCATCCAAAAATTTTACTCTGTGATGAAGCGACTTCTGCACTGGACCCACAAACCACCAAATCTGTTCTACAGCTACTTAAAAAAATTAACGAAGAACAAGGCATCACCATTGTTATGGTTACCCATGAAATGGATGTGATTGAAACTGTATGTGATTATGTCGCCGTGATGGAAAAAGGTGACGTAATTGAGACCGGTAGTACCTTACAAATATTTAGTCAACCACAGCACCCGACCACCAAGAATTTCATTCAGACCGTATTACAGCAGCATTTACCAGTCAATATTCTGACCAATCTGGAAAACCAGAATCACAACAGTATTTATTGCCTGAAATTCCTCGGCAGTTCGGCTCAGGAAACCGTGATTCAAGCGGTGATTAAACAATTTAATATCAGTTTAAATATTCTATTTGCCAATATGACCGAAATTAATGGCACGGTGATTGGCCAGATGTTTATTCAGCTACTGGGTGATGCACAAGAAATTCAAGCAGCAATAAAATTCCTTGAACAACACGGCGTACAAGTCGATCAGGCGGGAGTACAGGCATGAGAGATTTAATTGTACAGTGGCTGACAACGATCACTGCGCCGTTCTGGAAAAGCTCCCTGTCGATAGATCAGTTTGTGACAGCGCTGCAAGAAACCTTTCATATGGTGTTCTTCGCGATGCTGTTTGGCTGTATCTGGGGCTTCATTCAGGCGATTACTCTACTGGTGACCCGTCCGAATGGGATTCTGCCGAATCGTGTGATTTATCACGGTCTCAATCCGATTGTGAATGCGCTACGTTCATTGCCATTTATTATCTTGCTGATTGCGGTGATTCCACTGACCAAGTTAATTGTCGGCACATCGATTGGGACCTGGGCAGCGATTGTTCCATTGACCATTTATGTCGGCCCATACATTGGTCGCCTGATTGAAACCTCTTTACTCGAAGTGAATGAAGGTATTATCGAATCTGCCCAAGCGATGGGCGCGACGCCAATCCAAATTATCTTTAAGTTTATTCTGCCGGAAGCGCGTAGCTCACTGATTCTAAACTTGACTACTGCTACCATCAGTTTGATTGGTGCAACGGCAATGGCCGGTGCTGTCGGTGCGGGTGGTATTGGTGACTTAGCGATTTCTTATGGTTATCAGCGTTTTGATACCTCTGTAGTCATCATGACGGTGATTGTATTACTGATTCTAGTGCAGATTGTACAAAGCCTCGGTGACTGGTTATCTCGACTTCGTTAAGCTAGTTTTTATGTATGAATAAAGCCCTCTAAAAAGAGGGTTTTATTGTTTTTAATACTTACGATCCCTTTCTCATTATTTCAAAGTAAAGTCCTGCAACTATTTGATACGTGCCACGGCGACAGGAAGTCGCCCGTTGATTTGTGGCACATGGAAGTGCTATCAGATCAACAAAGGGGTTTTGTTACTTTTGTCCCGTCAAAAGTAAAAGAAAATATCTTCTAACAACTAACTAAATAATCAGCTTAAAAAATCAAATTCAAACTTGACCTAAAAGTTAGCCATTTCCCCTCAATTTCAAACTGAAACAATAAATCCCATGTTAAACTATTCAATGGTTTTAGCAGGGACTCATCTATGCACTTTGTTCATCTTGGTATTCATACAGAATTTTCGATTACTGAATCCATCGTACGGATACCTGACTTGGTCAAAGCTGCCGAAGAAGAACAGATGCCTGCCCTTGCGCTCACGGATCTTTCTAACCTGCATGCTGCCGTCAAGTTCTATGGCAAATGTCTGAGCAAAGGCATCAAGCCGATTCTGGGTTCTGAAATTCGCCTGAATGATGCCGAACATCGCATGACCTTATTGGCCATGACCAATACCGGCTGGCGTAATTTGACTGAATTAGTATCTGAAGGCTTTATCAGTGGCCAGCAACTGGATATTCCCTGCGTTCAAAAACAATGGATTTTAAATCAGCCTGAGGACATGATTGCCCTGCTCGGCATGCATTCCGATGTCGGCAAAATGCTGATGAGTTCAAATCCGCAAAAAGCGGAACCACTGCTAGAAGAATGGGTCGAAAAATTTGGTAATCGTGTTTATCTTGCCCTGACCCGTACCAATCGTCCGGATGAAGATAACTTTATTCTGGAAGCCGTTAAGCTGGCAAAAAAATACAATATCGGTGTGGTCGCACATAATGATGTGCATTTCATGACCCGTGAAGATTATGAAGCGCATGAAGCACGGGTATGTATTGCAGATGGTTATGTGCTTGGTGACAACCGCCGCCCTAAAACCTATTCACCTGAACAATATTTCAAATCTGCTGAAGAAATGACGGCGCTGTTCTCGGATATTCCATCTGCGATTGAGAACACCTATCACATTGCCAAACGCTGTAATGTGACGCTGCAACTGGGCAAATACTTCCTGCCTGATTATCCGATTCCTGAAGGTCATACCATTGATACCTTCTTTGCACACTTGTCCAAAGAAGGTCTGGAAGAACGCCTGAATTTCCTGTATCCGCCTGAACAACGTGATGAAGACTGGCCAGAAATCCGCAAGCCTTATGATGAGCGTATCGAATACGAGATTAACATCATTAACTCGATGGGATTCCCGGGCTACTTCCTGATCGTGATGGACTTCATTCAGTGGTCGAAAAGTAACGGCGTTCCGGTCGGTCCGGGCCGTGGTTCGGGTGCAGGTTCACTGGTCGCCTATAGCTTAAAAATTACCGATCTTGACCCGCTGCGTTATGAACTGCTGTTCGAACGTTTCCTGAACCCGGAACGTGTTTCGATGCCCGACTTCGACGTCGATTTCTGTATCGCAGGCCGTGACCGCGTGATTGACTATGTAGCACGTACCTATGGCCGTGATGCGGTCTCCCAGATTGCAACATTCGGCACTATGGCGGCCAAAGGTGCGATTCGTGATGTTGCCCGCGTTTTGGGTAAATCTTATGGCTTGGCGGATCGTATCTCGAAAATGATTCCGACCAAGCCTTTAGGTCTAAGCCTGCTTGAGTCACTAGAAGCTGAACCCCAGCTTAAAGATATCGTCACCAATCCATCCAATCCAGACCATGACGATGCAGCCGAAATCTGGGAAATGGCACTGAAACTGGAAGGTATTACCCGAAACACCGGTAAACACGCCGGTGGTGTGGTGATCTCGCCAACCAAAATTACCGATTTCTCTGCGGTCATGTGTGATGCCGATGGTACCGGACGCGTGGCACAGTTCGATAAAGACGATGTCGAATCTGCAGGTCTGGTGAAGTTTGACTTCTTGGGTTTGCGTAACCTGACGGTGATTGAAGATGCGGTTAAAAATATCAATAAACGCATCAAAGCGGATAAACCTTTAGATATTGCTTATATCCCGCTTGAAGATAAAGACGCATATCTGGTCTTTGCCAATGCCAACACCACCGCGGTATTCCAGTTTGAATCCGTGGGCATGAAAAAGATGCTGAAAGAGGCACGCCCAAGCAAATTTGAAGAAATTATTGCTTTCGTATCACTGTACCGTCCAGGTCCGATGGATCTGATTCCTGACTTTATTCACCGGATGCATGGTGGCGATTTTGAATATCTGCATCCCTTGCTTGAAGGCGTACTAGAACCCACTTATGGGATTATGGTGTATCAGGAACAGGTAATGCAGGCTGCACAGTACTGTGCCGGCTATACCCTCGGCGGCGCGGATTTGTTACGTCGTGCCATGGGTAAGAAAAAACCGGAAGAAATGGTCAAACAGCGCCAGATCTTTATTGAAGGTGCATCGAAAAAAGACATTGATGAAGCTACGGCCAACCATATCTTTGACTATATGGAAAAGTTTGCCGGCTATGGTTTTAACAAATCGCATGCGGCTGCCTATGCTTTGGTTGCCTACCAAACTGCATGGCTGAAAGCGCATTATCCGGCTGAATTCCTGTCGGCAGTATTGACCTCGGAGATGCAGAACACCGACAACGTGGTATTCCTGATTGATGACTGTCGCAAGAATAATCTGGAAGTTTTACCGCCGTCAGTGAATATGTCGCTGTATCAATTCCATGCTATCGATGAGCAAACCATTGTCTATGGTCTGGGTGCGATCAAAGGCGTCGGTGAAGCGGCGATGCAGTCAGTGATTGACTCGCGTGCGCAAGAAGGTTCATTCCGTGACTTGTTTGATTTCTGTCATCGTATTGACCTGAAAAAAATCAATAAGCGTACTCTGGAAGCACTGATTCGTTCAGGTGCACTGGATTGCTTAGGCATTGACCGCGCCGACCTGATGGCGCAACTGCCTGAAGCGGTTCAAGCTGCGGAACAGGCACGTTCCAATCGTGAAACCGGCATCATGGACCTGTTTGGCGAAGTGGAAGAAGTTCAGCGCAAGCCATCTAAGCCAGTCAAACCATGGGCAGATGAAGTTCGTCTGAAAGGTGAAAAAGATACACTTGGTCTGTATTTAACCGGTCACCCGATTGATGTGTATCGCAATGAACTGAAAGCCTTTGTGCCTAGTCAGATCAATGAGCTGACGCCAACACGCCGTGGTGTGACCACCGTGTTTGCAGGACTGGTGGTGGATATTGCCAATTTCCCGAACCGGATGATGATGACACTGGATGATGGTACGGCACGGATTGAAATTTCAGCCAATCACGAACGCTTCAACCGCTTTAAAGAGATTATCCAGCTCGATAAAGTGGTGGTGATTGAAGGCGAAATCTATGAGCGTGAAGGCTTTGACCGTCCGATGGGACGTCTCACCAAAGCATTTAGCCTGAATGAAATTCGTCAGAAACGTGCCAATAGCATCAAGATTACTCTCACAGCCGAGCATTTCAGCAAGAGCTTGAGCCGTGACCTGCAGCAGATTCTGACTCCTTATTGCAATGTCGATATGTCAGCACATATTCCAGTGATTCTGTATCTGGACTATCCGTATGCTACGACTGAACTCCATCTGGGTCTGAACTGGAAAGTCGCCCCACTGGATGAGCTCTTAGCCAAATTGCGTGACTATTTTGGTAAAGAAGCCTTGCATATTGAGTATCAGGTCAAGTCCAAAGCTGCCAAAGCCATGTCCTATGAACAGGCCAAGCCGGTGGATATTCCTCCGCCGCCTGCGGGCATGAGCATGGATGATGCACTGGAGCTGTATCAGGCTGAATCCCAGCCGCAATATTCATAAATCCTGATCTTTAAAACACCTTAAAATTGGAATCCTCATGAGTCAAATTGACAATGCTGCTGTTTCAGCACATCTCTCCCATGTGCGTATTGTCATGGTCAATACCACTTTACCTGCCAATATCGGCAGTGCCTTACGTGCCATGAAAACCATGGGCTTGTCCAAGCTGGTTCTGGTGGCACCGAAAACCTATCCGCATCCGGATATTGACGCGCTGGCCGCGGGTGCAACTGACCTGATCGAGCAGATCGAGATTGTCGAAACCCTTGAAGATGCCATTAAAGACTGCCAGATTGTATTCGGCACCAGCGCACGCAGCCGTACTATTCCCTGGCCGCTGTTAGATGTGCGCCCTGCCGCTGAAAAAGCCATGACCGCCGTGGTACAAGATCAGCAGGAAGTCGCGATTCTATTTGGCCGCGAAGACCGTGGTCTTACCAATGAAGAACTGGCGATGGCCAATTATCATCTGACTATTCCTGTGAATACGGACTATGGCGTACTGAATGTAGCTCAGGCGATTCAGGTGATCTGCTATGAGATGCGCATGGCAACGATGAGTCAAATTGAACAACCACGTGATGCTAAAGCGACCATGCAAGTCATTGATGGCATTGAAATGGAATGGGATGAACCCTTGGTCAATCATGCGCAGATGGAACAGTTCTATCCACACTTGGAAAAAATGTTGGCAGAAATTGAATTTATGGATCCAAAAAATCCAAGATTATTGCCTTTACGCTTGCGTCGCCTCTTTGGACGTATACAATTAGATCGTATGGAATATCACTTACTTCGTGGTATTTTCAGCCGTGTTCAGGCATTGAACAACGGTACCTGGAAAAAATCTTCACACACATCATCACAGGACGAGGATCAAATCTAATGCTAAAACAGCTCAAAGAAGATATACAAGCTGTCTTTGCGCGCGATCCTGCAGCACGCAATACCTTAGAAGTCTTAACCACTTACCCTGGCATTCATGCGCTGATCATGCATCGCATGGCACATGAGCTATGGAACAAAGACTGTAAAGGAACTGCACGTGCATTGTCTTCGTTTAGCCGCTTTGCCACGGGCATTGAAATCCATCCGGGTGCAAAAATTGGCCGCCGTTTCTTTATCGATCACGGTATGGGTGTAGTCATTGGCGAAACTGCTGAAATTGGCGATGACGTGACGCTTTATCACGGTGTGACTTTGGGTGGAACGACCTGGAATAAAGGTAAACGTCATCCGACCCTAGAAGATGGCGTGGTAGTCGGTGCTGGTGCCAAGATTCTTGGGCCATTTACCGTGGGTAAAAATGCCAAAGTCGGTTCTAATGCGGTCGTCACCAAAGCGGTTCCTGAGAACGCCACAGCTGTGGGCAACCCGGCACGTTTTATCACCAAAGACAAACCCAAAGATGATGCTGAAGCGCGTCGTCGTGACTATGCAGAAAGTATCGGTTTCCAGCCCTATGCCGCAACTGAAGACCAGTCCGATCCGATTTTGGAAGGCATGCGGATTCTGCTGGATCGCATTCAGCAAAATGAAAAACGCATGAACAACTTGTGCAATCGTCTTTCTTTGTTAGATCCGACCTTTAACAAGCAGCAACAGGATGGCCAGCCTTTGAGTAAAAAAGAGTTAGAGATTCTGGAAGAAGCGCGCCGTGAATGTGAAGCGCAAACCAGCCAATCCAAGGCCTGAATATCACACTTCACTCTGTAACACGGGTTTACTTGCATGATGGTTATAGTTTTCATAGACTGACGATCATGCAATTTTTGAATAGATGTTTTAAAAATAACAGAATGGATGACTATTATGACCTTTAAGCCCTTGGCACTTGCTTGCTTAGCATTCACAATTACTGCGTGTTCGATCACTCCTCAGAAATCTGCTGAGAAACCTGTAGACCAAGTGGTTTTTGTAGAGCCTGAACTGTCCCCACCATTTTATGCTTTAAATCCATTCAATTATAATGAACCGCCTGAATTTGAAGTGCATTTGAAAAAGGCTGCGGCCCAGCCTGTAACCAAGATGGTGGTGACGGATCCTAATGATCCATCCAAGCAATTGACCCTGGATGTGAATAAACTGATTATTCCAGTGGTAGATAGCAATACCCGTGCAATGCGTTATGCAGCACTTGCCAATTCAAATGAAATCGATATCACCGAAATTGACGATTTCCTGCAAATGGTCGAAGGTAAGGCACGTCATTATCCACCACGTTTCAGCGATCGTCAGGAACGCCGTGGCTTTGAAGCCAAACTACGTGAAGTCACCCGACAACTGGATACTTTAGCGGCCCGTCCAAATGCCTCTTTTGATGTATTGATGCGTGCTTTTAAAGCCAGCGTGATGGCACGTAACCTGGATCTGGGTTCAGTCTATACTACCAATTCCCTGACCTATGCCCAGCGTATTCTCAAAATCAACCCGGATGATCCTGAAGTCAACTTCTGGTTTGGTTTTGGTCTGTCTGAAGGCGGTGGTCAACGAGAAGCCATCGCTTATCTGGACAAAGCCATGAAAGCTGGCGTTCAGGAGGCTTATCTTTCTGCAGCCAATAACTATATTGCATTAGAACAGAAAAAAAATGCCACTCAAACCTTGGCGAACTATAAGGTGAAATATCCGCAAGAAGCTGAAGTAGCCGACCGTCTGATTCAGGAAATTGAAAAAAATGGCCGCTGGAATGTTTGGCAAATTCTGCAAACATCAACACCCGCTCCGGCTACAGACCCAGCAACAGCACCGGTAACCCCATAATCAAGATTCGCTTCAATTTGATTACAAATAGACTGCTACGGCGGTCTATTTTTATGGGAAAAAATTAGTAAAATACAAAACATTATCCCGCTTTATAACTTGAATTCAGTGAAAAGTTTTATGCACGAAAAAATAAATAAAAGATTAATGCTGTGCACTTTACTCATCACCAGCGTACTCAGCGGCTGTCAGGTGGTCAGTGTTAAGGAACAGGCGATTAATGTCACGCTGAACAATGAGCGTGACAGCATCTTGACCCGCGACAAGCTCAGTGAAGCCAGTCTGAATGTGTTGTCCATGACAGGTCGTGAAGCCCAGATCTGTATTGATCAGCCCGAAGAATGTGTGGAAGATCTGAAAAGTATTCCCCAAATTTTAGATGAACAATTGCTTTCTACAGCAAGTGAATTATATCTAGCCAACTCCTTACAAAATGCCAAGTCTGCTGAATGTAACACCGGAATTTTAAACAAAACCCGATCACCGGAAAAACAGCAACAACACAAGCAGAACATCCAGAAATGTCTGGATCAGCAGCTCACTATGCTGGATAAAAGCATTCGTTATAGCTATGCCTATCTATTTAAAACCGAGCGTGCGCCGCAAGAGCGTATTTTTGATAACCGCCAGGTCCAGATTCGTGACTTTTATAACCTGGCAATTGCTCATCTGATTCAACGCTATGCTGAACGTTATGAAGCCAAACAGTCCGGCCAGCGCATTCAGGTCGGTGACAGTGTATACACCATTGATCTGGAAAATTTTCCGCAGCTGAAAAACCAGACCATTGAACAGCTGATGTCTACCTATAACATGAACTTTTCCGGCCTACGTTCCATCACCCGCCGTGATGGTTTTGGTTCAGAATTTTTAGTGGTCTTACCTGAAGCACAGCAAACCGAGCAGGATAAAAAATATATTGTCGATCCGCTCAAGCACAACTATCCAAATGGTAAAAATCCAAACATTCATTCAGCCCGCTATCTGGCGACCACCATTACCGCTGTGCCTAAATCAGCGAATTCGACCGAACAGATTTTATCTACTTCGGAGTTTCACCTGAAACTCTATGATCCTTATAAGCATGAAAAGATCAAAGTGGCTTCGAAAGAATATGCGCTGGCCGCCAACTTTTCTGCACCTTACGGCTTATGGCTGGCCGAGAACAATCTGGGGCGTTTAGCCTATCTGACCCTGATTAATCGCGAAGACAGTCTGAGCATGCCGCATCTGTATATGCTGGAACCTTATAATCCGGACAAGAAAGTGCTGGTATTGATTCATGGCTTGGCCAGTAGTCCTGAAGCCTGGATTCGTCTGACCAACGACATTATGGGTGATCCGGTATTAAGGAAAAATTTCCAGGTCTGGCAGGTATTTTATTCTACCAATATGCCGATTCTGGAAAGCCGTTTTCAAATTAATGCCCTGGTTCAGCAAGGCTTTGCCCGGGTTGCGAACAATGCACCAGCCAAAAAAGATGCGGTACTGGTCGGACATAGTATGGGAGGCGTGATTGCCCGTTTAATGGTCAGTCAGGCCGATATTACTCAAGATGCATTCAAGCTGGTACAAAATACCCGCATTGCACAGTTTAAGGATAACCCGCTCTTTAAAGCACGCCTGCAAATGCAGCCTATTCCAAATTTCACCCGGGCCATTTTCTTAGCAACTCCGCATCGTGGGACAGAATATGCCGACCGCTGGCATACCAAACTGGCCCGTAAAATTATCCGTATACCGGGTGCATTTTTGGGTGCCTTTGCCGATACCCTGCAAGGCCAGATTGGGTTAAACGAATTTGTCAAAGAACTGGGGCATGACCTGATTCAAAATGGTCCGAGTGATCTCAGTGAAAATTCAAAATTTACTGCATTAACTGAGGATATTCAGCCTTCTAAAAATATCAAATTTCATTCTATTATCGGCAATACCGTAGATACTCAAGATACCAAGCTCATGAGTGATGATATCGTTTCATACGAAAGTGCTTACTTGGAAGGTGCAGTATCTAGCAAAGTGATTAAGGGCGGCCACTCGATTCAGGAAACGCCTGAAGCCGTGCTGGAATTACGCCGGATTCTCAGATTACATCTGACCGATCTTGGTCTTTATGATCCGGAATAAACTATCGTCTTGATTGAGACTTGCCACCGCATGTTCGCATCCGGTGGTTTATTTTTTAAAATTGCAAATAATGCTGAATAAGAAGCCATAGCGACAGATCTGAGCGCTGACTTAAAGATTCATCTGGAATTTCATTTCTTTCTAAAAATTAAATTTGATAGACTTGCTGCAATACAGCTTTAAAGCTGAATTGAATCAGCAGATTCATTTCACATTTTCGATCTCCTGTGCTCAACCATGTTGGATTGGCCTGATTGAAAATGTGCTTTAAATTTTCCTGCATAGCCTATTGAGCAGTATTTGCATTTATCTCTTGTTGAAAGGATTTATTTTTAATGACCAGTTCAGAAATTATGGCTGATCTTTCTACCTTAACGCCCATGATGCAGCAATACATGTCAGTGAAAATGCAGCATCCGCATTCATTGATGTTTTATCGTATGGGTGATTTTTATGAACTGTTCTTTGAAGATGCACACAAGGCAGCCAAGATTTTAGGCATTACCCTGACCCATCGTGGTAAAGCCAATGGTCAGCCGATTCCTATGGCGGGCGTGCCTTATCATGCAGCCGAGGGCTATCTGGCACGTCTGGTCAAAAAAGGCGAAACCGTGGTGATCTGCGAGCAGATCGGCGAGGTTACTGGGAAAGGACCGGTTGAGCGTGGTGTAGTTCGGATTATTACGCCGGGCACCCTGACCGATGATGCCATGCTCGGTGCACATCAAAGCTCGAATCTGGTGGCTTTATGTATTCAGCAGAGTCAGATTGGCATTGCACTTCTCGATCTCAGCGCTGGCTTATTTAAAGTACAGCAGCAGGATTATGATCTTAACCAGCTCATGATTGAACTGGCACGTTTGATGCCAAGCGAAATTCTGCTGGATGAAAATATCGCTGATCCGACATTGACCGAACAACTCAAACAACAGCTGGATATCTCGGTCACCAAACGTCCCGATGTCGATTTTAACCTGAACAATGCGCAAAAAACCTTATGTGACCAGTTTGCTGTCAGCACACTTTCAGGTTTCGGGATTGATCATTTACCTTTGGCTAAAGCAGCCGCTGCGGCACTGATTCACTATGCGAAAGAAACCCAGAAAACTGCGTTACCGCATATCCGTACGATTCAGCTGGAACAGAGTTCTGATTTTATCGCGCTGGATCCGGTGACACGCCGTAACTTGGAGCTGATCGAACCTTTATTTGAACATGGGACATCCTTATTTCAGCTCATCAATGATTGCCAGACTGCTATGGGTGGACGCTTGCTCAGTCGCACCCTGATGCAACCTTTACGCGATACCGCGCTGCTGGATGAGCGCCTGGATGCCATTCAAGCCCTGCTACAAGGTTTCCACGAAGCGCCTGTACGTCTGGTCCTTAAAGAAATTAGCGATATTGAACGTGTGCTGAGCCGTATTGCGCTTGGCAGTGCCCGTCCACGTGATCTGGTACAATTGCGTCAGGCCTGTGCGCAAATTCCATTTTTACGCCATGCCCTGCAACCGATTGTCGGTCAGCAACAGTCCAAGCTCTTGGTACAGCTCAATGAAGAACTGGGCGACTTCTATGGTCTGCATCAACGCCTGATGTCCGCCATTGTGGAAAATCCGCCCGTTCTGCTGCGTGATGGTAATGTCATTGCAGAAGGTTTTGACAGTGAACTCGATGAACTGCGTCAGATTCGTGATCATGCCAGCCAGTTCCTGATTGATCTGGAAATTAAAGAGCGCGAAGCTAGCGGTATTCCGGGACTGAAAATTGGCTACAACCGCGTCAGTGGCTATTATATTGAACTGACCCGCGCACAGGCCGAACAGGCACCTGAGCATTATATCCGCCGGCAAACCCTGAAAAATGCCGAACGCTACATCACACCTGAACTGAAAGCATTTGAAGACAAAGTCTTATCTAGCGAATCACGTGCCTTGGCCCGTGAAAAAATGCTGTTTGAAATGCTGCTGGATGAACTGCGTCAGGATATCGGCAATTTACAGATGATGAGCAGCGCCATTGCCCAGATTGATCTGATTGCTAATTTTGCCCATCAGGCGCGTTTACGCAACTGGTCGCGTCCAAAATTTAGCCCTGAAATCGGTGTAAGTATCACTGCTGGACGACATCCAGTGGTAGAAGCCCTCAGTAAATCGGCCTTTACTCCGAACGATACGCGACTGGATTTTTCCCATCGCATGGCCATCATTACCGGCCCCAACATGGGTGGTAAATCCACCTTTATGCGCCAGACTGCATTGATTGTATTACTGGCTTATTGTGGTGCCTATGTTCCGGCACAAGCTGCAACCTTAGGTCCGGTTGACCGTGTCTTTACCCGTATTGGTTCTGCCGATGATTTATCGACCGGCAAATCAACCTTTATGGTGGAAATGACCGAAACCTCGCAAATCCTGCATCATGCCACCAGCCAGTCTTTGGTACTCATGGATGAAGTTGGCCGTGGAACCAGTACCTATGATGGCTTGTCTTTGGCTTGGGCCTGTGTGCTGGATCTGACCAAACGCATTCAATGTTTATGTCTATTTGCTACCCATTATTTCGAACTGACTGAACTGGATAAGGAAAGTGGCATTAATAACTACCATGTCACGGCCAAAGAGCTGAATGGTAATCTGATTTTATTGCATAAGGTGCAACATGGCCCGGCCAGTCAAAGTCATGGCTTGCAAGTCGCGAAATTGGCAGGCATTCCGGCTGCGGTGATTAAAGAAGCGCAAAACCGCTTAAAGATTCTGGAAAAACAGCATCAGGCCAAGCCACTGAGCCCGCAGCATGATCTATTTGCAATGCCTGAAGTTATGGAGCCTATAGAACGTATCATCGAAATTGAGAAAGAATCGCCTGCACTGGACTTACTCGAAGATATTGATGTAGATAGTTTAACTCCGCGTGAAGCCTTGCAGCAGTTATATGCGCTCAAAGACCTGATCAAACAGCCAAGTTAATTCTCGGTCCTAGACCTCATCTGGCATAGGGTCGATGTCCTGAACATACCGATGAATGCTGTAATTCATCGGTATGCGACCTTTTTTCAAATTTAACAGCCCTATATATAACAAATATCAATAAAAGGAATTGTTAGTTCCCCCTGTTTTTGCCTAAAATACAGCATTCGTAATTAGAACCATATTTTTTAGGTAGCTGTCGCCATGACCTTCGTTGTCACTGAAAATTGTATTAAATGTAAATATCAAGACTGTGTTGAAGTTTGCCCTGTAGACTGTTTCTATGAAGGTCCTAACTTCCTTGTGATTAACCCGGACGAATGTATCGACTGTGCGTTATGCGAACCTGAATGCCCGGCAAATGCAATTTTCTCTGAAGACGAATTACCAGAAGGTCAGGAAGTCTTTATTGAACTGAATGCTGACCTGTCACAAAAATGGCCAAATATCACACAAATTGGTGACCAGCCAGCAGACCGTGAAGAATGGAATGGCAAAGCAGACAAATTACAATACCTTGAAAAGTAATTAGTTTAAACTTTAAAAGATCAGCAAATGCTGATCTTTTTTATACTCAACGCACACATTTCATTGCAATATTCTCCAAATTTCTCCCTATATTTAGTCTAAAATAGCGCTATTTTGTAAATATCTGATTTCTATAAATGAAGAACTTGTTAAAGGGATTATTGAGTCTTTGTATAATTCCTCTTGTTTTTGTGGGCTGTACCACGACCACAAAACAACCTGGACAGGCCACCACACCTGCTGGAAAACGGATTTACATTCCACAAGAACGTGTTCAATACGATCGTAAAGCCCACCCAAAAACTGTGCCTTATGTGTATACCCACTGGGTATCGGCACTGGATAATTTGTCACGCGTGCGTGAATATGAGGTTTTTCTGGAACGTCATGGGGTTGGCAATATCATTCCGAGTTTCGAATTGATGCGTACTGCACGTGATTGGGCCAAGTGTGGCCGTTCCCAATACATGATTCCAAGCCGTGAATTATGGGCCAATCAGATCCCAACTTTAAAAGTCTTTAAATATCTGGTTGCAGCCAATGTACTGACTGATTTTGAAGTCACATCAGTCTATCGTGACCTGCCTTTGAACCAGTGTGCCGGTGGTGCCAATTCTTCACGCCATCTGTACAACTCTGCGATCGATTTCCGGATTGGGCCTGAATATCCTCAGGCACAAGATTATAGCTATATTGAAAATACCAAGTTCAAATTGTGTCAGTTCTGGGTACAGCATGGTCAAAGTCTGAATATGGGACTTGGCATGTATGCTTCAGGTCAAATCCACATCGATACCCAAGGTTATCGTACCTGGGGACCGAGTTTAGGCCGTAATTCCTCGATGTGTAATTACTAAGTCATGACAACCACTCTACAAAGTTCATGCAGGACTTTGTAGAGCCTAAAAAATCATCACCTATAGAACAATAAATTGCGCTCTGCCGCGAAAAGTTTAAAATGCACGCATCGCAATCGAGGTGCTAAGACTATGCAACAAATGTGGACAGACATTGATCACTACATTGATTCACATTTAATTCCTGAAGACCCTATTCTGAATCAAACTCTTGAGAATACCGCAGCGCACGGTTTTCCTGATCATCTGGCTGTAGCACCGAACCAAGGCATGTTGTTGCAGATGCTAATCCAGATGAACCAATGTAAACGTATACTGGAACTCGGCACATTTGCAGCATATAGCACCATGTGGCTGGCACGTGCCTTGCCTGATGATGGCTATATCCTGACGATTGAAGGACGTGATACCCATGCGGCAATGGGTCAGGAAAATATTGATCGCGCGCAGCTTAAACAGACCGTCGAACTGAAATGCGGCCGTGCAGCAGATGTGCTTAAAGCCCTGCCTGCAGATACTGAAGCTTTCGATTTCATCTTTATTGATGCAGATAAACAGAGTTACCCTGAATATCTGGAGCTCAGTTTAAACCTGTCGCACTCAGGTACACTTATTTTTCTGGACAATGTCATTCGTGCTGGCGAAATCATTAATCCGGACAATAATAAACCAAGTATTGAAGGCATTCGTGACATGTTTAAAGCGCTTCAAAATCATCCACGTATCTTGTCATGCACTGCTTTACAAACGGTTGGCAGCAAAGGACATGATGGTTTTGCACTCGCGATTGTGAAATAAAACAAGAAGAACAAAAATCACCCAATGACATATTTATTATAAATAACATTAACTTATAAATATTAACCACAGAGTTATCCACAATATATGAGGATAACTCTGGTCATTTTTAAATCAAGCTGTAACAATTTACGATTAGACTTCGCGCTTGGCTATTATATGCAATTCTCACTTCGCAACCAGTAAAGGCACTTTAGAATTCCGGAAAATCGTGGTCGCAATACTGCCCAAAAAGAACTGGTGGATTTTACTGTGACTAAATGCACCCAACACGATCAGCTGAATCCCGAGTTCCTGCTGATAGGTCAAAATATTTTCTGCGACATCGCCATAGCGGTATTGTGGCACCACATCTAAACCGGCCTGATTTAAATATTGCAAAGGCTCATTTAGAATTTCAGCATGATCACCGATATATAACAGATGGCATTGCAATAAGCGCAGCAAATCACTTTCCGCAATCCGCTTCATCATTTTGATACAGGTCGGTGAATATTCATAAGCAAAAATAAATCGTGTGGGCGGGTTAAACTGTTCTCCGACTGTCATTACGGTACAGTTTGCCCCACGAATAAAATTTTCCACATTGGTACCGATCGGTTTGTTTTTTTCAGCCGAGCGTTCACCGAGTAATCCAATGACTGCGATATCATCAGGCTGTAGGATCTGGAAGCTTTGCTCCAGAAAATCACCCTTTTCCTGAATATGTGTGGTTTGAATACCGTGTTCTGCCAGAATCCGTTCGGAAATGTGTTGCAGCAGGTTATTGCTATAATCCAGCGCAATTTCACTTTGTTTTTGTTCAAGCTCAGCCAGTTCTTTCAGTAACATGGCATTGCTTTCAAAGCCAATAACCCCACTGATTTCCCCCAGATGATAACTGGCCGGGTAATAATCCAAAACCTGTAACAGGACCAGTTCACGCCCAGTCTGTTTGGCAATCCATGCCGCCGCGTCTGCCAGCGCGTTTATACATGGTGATGAGTCGATGCAGGCGATGACACGTTTCATGTTTAGCCTCTCTTCTATTTATGATAAAAATTTCTTAGTTATTTTTAACTTAGCATAAGCATTCAAAAATGTGCAGCAAAATCTGTAAGGCTTGACTTGAAATATGTTAACTTTTATGTGAACAAATATAGATCAACATATCGATCTATTTGCTGAATCAGGCTGTTGTATCAAGCGATTGACTTCCAAAAGCTTATTCACGATAGCGAATGAATTGAGCCGGATTACCGGCGACAATCGCGCGTTCCTCGACATCCTTGGTCACCATACTGTTCATTCCCACCACGGCCTGATCTGCGATCTTAATTCCATCCTTGATACCCACATGTGCACCCAGCCATACATCCCGGCCGATCTCGATGCCTTGCGAACGTACTGGCTGCTGATAAATCGGCTGCTCCAAATCCATGCCATGATCAAAGGCATAAAGATGACAATAAGCGGCGATGCGCACCTGATCATGCAGTTTAATCCCCACCCGGCCACCATCCAGAATACAGTGATGATTGATCGCCACTTCATTACCGATCTCTAGGGGGCCATGTAAGGTGCAATCTGCAGCAATAAAGCTATTATCACCAATAATGATTTTGCGTCCCGGCTCCGCGAAAATATGTGCAAGAGGTGAAATAAAACAGTTTTCACCAATCTCGACGGTTTCCATTTCCATTAAGTAAGCCTGATAGTCCTTTTGCCACGCTTCTGCCCAACCGCGATTTTTTGGCTTTAAAGACCAGTACAGCCAAGGCATGTAATTCAGGCGATGTTTATGCTGCTCACGATATTTCAGTAATGGATCTACGTCAGTCATCTGTCGCTTCTTCTATGATTTTGAGCTGTTCACGGCCGCGGGTCACATCTTGAATTTTTAAGGCAAAAGGTTGAATTTGATGTAATTGAAATAAGGCGCTGATCTGCACCCCTTCGGCTGTATATTCTTCCTGATAATCGATTTGCTGCTGATTCAATTCATATTGAAAGATGGCCCATTCATTGAATTGACAGGAAAATTGCACCTTCTTCTTTTCAATCAGTTCAATTTTTTCTGCCAACAACAAACATTGTCCAGCGCAACCGCCATAGGCACGTACCAAGCCCCCTGTTCCCAGCTTGATCCCGCCATACCAGCGATTGACCAGTACCAGCACATTGGTCAGCTCATTGCCTTCAATGGTCGCCAGAATCGGGCGTCCCGCTGTGCCTGAAGGTTCACCATCATCATTAAAGCGTACCTGATGGCCAATTTTCCAGGCCCAGCATTGATGCGTGGTGCTTGGATCACGATAAGTTTCCAGAAAATCTTTGACGTCCTGCTCATTCTCAACAGGGGTGGCAAAGGCCTGAAAGCGGCTTTTTTTGATGTCTTCCTCAAAACTGACCAGGCTGGCAATTGTAAATGGCATAACTTCAGGCTTTAAACTCTCACTGCTGCAGTATACCCGCTTTGCACAGACAAATAAAAAGCCTCTCCACGGAGAGGCCTGATTTTGATCGATTGTTTTACTCAATTGCTTGGCAAATATTACCGTTCACGCAAGGCTTCTTTGGCTTTATTAAATGGCTTGATCAGATAATCCATCACGGTTTTTGAACCAGTACGAATATCCACGGTGGCCACCATCCCTGGAGTAATATTGAACTCCTGCCCGGCATTATTGCTGAGCTTGTCGCTATCGGTACGGATATACACCCGATAATAAAATTGATCCTGCTTGACTTCATCACGCAAGGTATCCGGTGAAATCATCGCTACTTTACCATTCAACCCACCATAGATCGAATAATCATAAGCTGTAATTTTAACCAATGCTTCCTGATCAGGGCGAATAAAGGCAATATCACGCGGCGAGATTCGTGCTTCAACCAGTAATTTTTCATCCAGTGGCACGATGGTCATCAACTTGCCATTTTGTGGAATCACGCCGCCCAGCGTCATCACATCAATCTCTTTGACGACACCGCGAACCGGTGATTTAAAAACAGTTCGGCTCAAAGTATCCGACTTGCCACGTACCACCTGTTGCTGGGTTTCTACATCAGTATTGGCTTTGGACAATTCTTCCCGCGCATTCACATAATATTGATTACGGATATCATTCATCTGATTACGCAGGTCATTGGCTTCACGTTTTAGACGCAACACTTCAACTTCACTGGCTGCCCCTTTGGCGACCAAGGGAGCGGTCATTTCCAGTTCTTGCTGCACCAGTAACAAAGCCTGTTCCAGGCCTGCAACAGATTCTTGCAAATTGGCTCGACGCGACTGATACAGGGCCGTTTCTTCTTTAACCAATTTGGGGTATTTCAACACTTCTTCAGGAAAGACCAACGGTGCGCCGGTGACTTCCGCACGTAAACGGGCTGAAGTGGCACGTGATGACACCAGCAAGGATTCTGATTCACCGACGTTGGATTCAAAGCGGGTCGGATCAAGCTGGGCCAATACTTGCCCACGCTCGACAATCTCACCTTCTTTGACATTAAGTTTAGTCAAAATACCGCGATCCAGAGACTGAATCACCTGCTCTTTGGATGATGGAATTATTTTTCCAGTACCGGTAGATACTTCTTCCAATTTGAATAACCAGGCCCAGCTCAGCAATACCAATAGGCCAATGCCGATAATCCAGATGATGACACTTGATTTGGGTAATGGCGGTTCCTGAAAGCTGACCTTGCTGGAACGTTTTAGTTGTTGTAGTTCACTCATGCACTTGCTCCCACAACCCGCTTATTACCACCTTGCGACTGATTCAGGATCTGATCCCGTGGCCCATCCATCACAATCTTGCCATCATTGACCACCAGAATACGATCCACCAGTTCCAATACCGCACGGCGATGAGTCGCAACCACCATGGTACGATGGGTTAAATAGCCTTTAAGATGATCAATCAACTGTTTTTCTGACACATCATCAATGGCAGCGGTCGGTTCATCCAGTAGCAAAATTTTTGGT
The DNA here is from genome assembly GCA_002332985.1 of Acinetobacter lwoffii. Classification (GTDB taxonomy): domain Bacteria; phylum Pseudomonadota; class Gammaproteobacteria; order Pseudomonadales; family Moraxellaceae; genus Acinetobacter; species Acinetobacter lwoffii_N. The sequence continues at coordinate 67,419 of DDAT01000045.1, forward strand.
TGACGGATCAACAGTCGCGCCAATAACAAGGCTTGGCGCTGTCCACCAGAGATGCCGACACCACCCTCTAAAATGATATGATCCAGTCCTTCTTTTTTCTCCTGTACAAATCCCAGTGCACCGGTAATTTGTAAGGCTTCCAGAATTTGCTGATCGGTGGCCAAGGGTGCGCCCAAAGTCAGGTTTTCACGAATTAAACCATAAAATAACTGCGAGTTCTGATTCAGCAAGCCCATATCACGACGTACATCTGACGGGTCAATCAGGGTCAGATCAATACCATCCAGCTTGACCTTGCCCTGTAACGGTGTCTGCATCCCAGACAAAAGCTGTAACAAGGTCGATTTTCCTGCACCATTACGGCCCAGAATCGCAATTTTCTCCCCGGGCTTGATTTCCAGCTTGGGAATCATCAAACTCGGTTTCGGATCATCATCT